>DATIPJ010000945.1:0-11441 GCA_035472155.1 Kofleriaceae bacterium | reverse complement strand
GCTGCAGCGCCGGCCGCTCGCCGAGGCGCTTGGCGTAGGCCGAGAACACCGGTTTGGCCTCGAGCATCTTGAACTGCAGCATGAAGCGGATCGTGCCGCCGAACACCACGTCGGCGATCGAGAACGTGTCGCCGAGCACGTAGTCGCGGCCGGCGAGAGCGTTCTCCATCGTCTTGATCATCGACTCGTAGTCGCCCCAGCCCACCTGCCCGGGCTTGAACTCCCAGCCCGAGGCCTTCGCCGTCATGCCCGGCTCGATCACCGACGGGGCAAACAGCGCCCACCGCAGATACGTACCGCGGCGCGGGTCGTCGTGTCGCGGCGCGAGCTTGCCGAGCGCGTACCGGTCGGCGAGATAGAGTGCGATCGCGGCGTTCTCGGTCACGACCGTGTCGCCGTCGACGAGCACCGGGATCTTGCCCATCGGGTTGAGGTCTGCGACCGGGGGCTGCTTCTGCCCGCCCTTGAGGATGTCGACGTAGCTGAGCTCGTAGGGCTCGCCGACCTCCTCGAGGGTCCAGAGGGTGCCGGCCGCTCTCGAGAATGGATGATGATAGAGGGTGATCGTCATGGCCCGTAACATACGGCATCGGCACCGTGCGCGGTACGTCGGACACCCACCGGTCGCACGCACGCCTACCCTGCTTCACTGATTCAACGGTCGGTCGATTCCTACGATGAAGCTGTATGTCGCGCGCAACCCTTTGGGAAATAGTGTCGGGCTAGGAGCTCTGTGGCGGACGCGCATGACCCGGCGGCGATCCTTGCGGCCCTGCGCGCGGAGCTCGACGATGCACGGCGTCAGCTCGACGAGGCGCGCGCGCAAAACGACCGGGTCACCGAGGAGCGCGACCGGTTGATCGAGGCGCTCGCGTTCGAGCGCTCGAGGCTGGGCAGGCTGCTGGACAAGGCGCCGGCCGTCGTCGCGGTCCTGCGCGGTCCGTCGCACGTCATCGAGTTCGCGAACGAGGCCTTCTGCGAGGTCTCCGGAGGCCGCGAGCTCGCCGGCAAGCCGATGATCGAGGCGCTGCCGGAGCTCGAGGACCAGGGCTTCATCGAGCTCCTCGACCGCGTGCTCCGGACCGGCGAGCCGTTCAACGTCCGGCGCATCCCGGGCAAGATCGTGCAGACCCCGGGCGGCGGGCCGGTGCAGCGCTACGCCAACCTCATGTACCACCCGGTGGTCGAGGCCGATGGCGCCATCAGCGGCGTGTTCGTCCTCGGCGTCGACGTGACGGAGGAGACCACCGCGGAGCAGCAGGTTCGCGCGCAGTTCAACCACGTCCCCATGCCGACGTGCGTGTGGCAGCGCGTCGAGCACAACGGCGGGCAGCGGTTCGTCCTCGTGGACTTCAACGCTGCCGAGATCGAGCTGTCGCGCGGCGGCATCGCCAGGCACCTCGGCGCGTCGGCCCACGAGTTCTTCGCGAACAACGCCGAGGTCCTCGAGGACCTCGATCGCTGCCTCGACCACGGCGTGCGGATCCAGCGCGAGATCGAGCGCACGATGCGCACCACCGGTGAGACGCGCTCGCTGCGCGTCAACTACGGGGCCGCGCCGCCCGACCGCGTCGTCGTCCACACCGAGGACATCACCGAGCGCCGCCAGCTCGAGCAGCAGCTGCGCCACGCGCAGAAGATGGAGGCCGTCGGGCGGCTCGCGGGCGGCGTCGCGCACGACTTCAACAACCTGCTGTCGGTCATCCTCAGCTACACGGAGATGTATCTCGAGGAGCTCAAGCCGGAAGACCCGTTTCGCGCCGACCTCGAGGAGATGCACAAGGCGGCGATGCGCGCGGTCGCGCTCACCCGTCAGCTGCTGGCGTTCAGCCGCAAGCAGATCCTCCAGCCGCGCGTGTTCGATCTCAACCGCACGGTCGGCGGCCTCGCGACCATGCTGCAGCGCCTGCTCGGCGAGAACGTCGAGCTCTCGCTGCTCGCCACGCCCGAGTCCACCAACGTCCACGCCGACCCTGGTCAGCTCGAGCAGGTCATCGTGAACCTCGCGGTCAACGCGCGCGACGCGATGCCGACCGGCGGCAAGCTCACGATCGAGACCGCCAGCGTCGATCTCGACGAGAAGTTCGCCGCCAAGCACTTCAGCATCAAGCCCGGCCACTACGTGATGCTCGCGCTGAGCGACACCGGCATCGGCATGGACGAGGCCACGCGCAACCGGATCTTCGAGCCGTTCTTCACCACCAAGGCCCCCGACAAGGGCACCGGGCTTGGCCTGGCGATGGTGTTCGCGATCGTCGAGCAGAGCGGTGGCTCGATCTGGGTTTACAGCGAGGTCGGTCGCGGCACGACGTTCAAGATCTACTTGCCGTGTGCCAAGCACCCCGCAGAGGCCAGCGAGCTGCCGATCCTGCCCAGCGCGCCGGTGGGCGGCAACGAGACCGTCCTCCTGGTCGAGGATGACGACGCGGTGCGCACCCTCGTGCGCACGATCCTCCGCCGCCACAACTACAACGTCCTCGAGGCCCAGAACGGCGGCGAGGCGTTCCTGATCAGCGAGCAGTTCCAGGGGCCGATCCACCTCCTCTTGACCGACGTCATCATGCCGCGCATGAGCGGGCGCCAGATCGCCGAGCGGCTGAGCCCGCTGCGCAAGGAGATGAAGGTCCTCTACATGTCGGGCTACACCGACGACGCGATCGTCATCCACGGCGTCCTCGAGTCGAGCATGGCCTTCATCCAGAAGCCGGTGACGTCGGAGACCCTGCTGCGCAAGGTGCGCGAGGTGCTCGACGCGCCCGACGTGCGCGCGCTGGCGATCTAGACGGCGAGCGCTCAGAACAGCGCGGGCCGCAGCGCGGCAGGCCTCACCATCGGCGACGTCGGGCCGCAACCGAACGCGGCGGCGAACGCGGGCAGGTCCTCGAGTGGGCCCACGATGCGCGCGGCCGCCGGCGCGTGGGTGTTCGTGCGCAGGAATTGCCGCAGATACTCGGGGCGGTACACGCTGCGCCACGACCGCGCGTACGACACGAAGAAGCGCTGCTCGGGCGTCATGCCGTCGACGAGCGCGCGCGGCTGACCGCGCAGCGCGCGCTGCATGGCCGCATATGCGATCTTGACCCCGCCGATGTCGGCGATGTTCTCGCTCAGCGTCTGCCGGCCGTCGATGTGGAGGTCATCGATCGGTACGAAGCGGCTGTACTGCTCGACCGCCAGCGCCGCCCGCCGCTCGAACTCGCGCTCGTCCGACGGCGCCCACCAGTCGCGCAGGTTGCCCTGACCGTCGAACTTGCGCCCGCGTGCGTCGAAGCCATGCACCAGCTCGTGGGCGATCACCGCGCCGATCGCGCCGTAGTTGGCCGCCGCGTCGCCGTCTGCATCGAAGTACGGCGGCTGCAGCAACCCTGCGGCGACGTTCCCGCGGTTGAGCCGCTCGTCGAAATGGCCATCCACCGCCGCCGGCGACTGCAGCCATTCGTGGCGGTCGACCGGGCGCCCGATCTTGGCGAGCTGGTGCGTGGTCTCGAAGCGCAGTGCGGCGACCACGTTGGACCAGAACGGCCCGGGCTGCACGCTCAGCGCGCTGTACTCGCGCCAGGCATCGGGGTACCCCATCGTGATCGCGAGGGCATCGAGCTTGGCGAGCGCCTGCCGCCGCGTCGGCTCGGTCATCCAGGGCAAGGCCGCCAGCTCGTCGCGAAACGTCGCCACGAGCGTCTGCGCCAGCGCCGTCGCGCGCTGCTTGGCCCGAGGCGGAAACGCGCGCGCGACATAGATCCGGCCGAGCGCTTCGCCCAGCAGCTCTTCGGTGGTCGCGAGGCAGCGCCGCCACGGCGGGGCCGGCTCGCGGGCGCCGCCGAGCAGCGCGGCGAACCGAAAATCCTCGTCGACGAACGCCGCGTCGAGGTAGGGCGCGGCCTGCGCCGCCAGCCGCCACCGCAGGTACGAGCGCAAGTCGTCGAGCGGCGCGCTGCGCACGAGCTCGCCGATCGCGGCGAAGTAGCGCGGCTGCGTGACGTTGATCGTCTCGAGATCCGGCCGGCCGACCGCATCGAGGTACGCCGGCCACGACCACGCGACCATGTGCGCCGCGAGCTCGGCGCGCGTCATCGGATGCAGCAGCGCGGCGGGATCCTGCTGCTCGGTCACCGTCATCGTCGCGCGCGCCAGCTGGGTCTCGAGCGTCATCACCCGCGCGGCGCGCGCCTCCGCGTCCGACCGCGCGAGCCCGCTCAGCGCGAGCGTGCGCGCGACATGCGCGAGGTAGTCCATGCGCAGCTTCTCCGCGTCGGGGCCGGGTCGCAGGTAGGACTCGCGATCGGGCAGCCCGAGCGCGTCGCCCACGCTGGCCTCGGCGATGACCTCGGTCGAGCGCCGCGGGTCCTGCGCACCGGCGAGCGCGAACAGCGCAGGCGTGCCCTGACGATGCAGCCGCCCGATCTCGCGCACGAGGCCCTCTCGCCCGTCGATCGCATCGATGCGCGCGAGCTCATCGCGGAGCGGTGCGGCGCCACCGGCGTTCGAGCTGCCGCGCTCCATGCACGTGCCGTAGAACACGGCGAGCTTCGCCTCGAGGCTGCCAGGCGCCTGGGGCTTTGCGCGCAGCGCCTCGAGGACCTCGTGCAGCTGATCGAGCGTGCGCCGCTTCATCTCGAGGCGCAGGCCCCAGCGCTCCTCGTCGGGTGGAATCGCCGCCGACGCGAGCCAGTCGCGATTGACATATTGATAGAAGTCCTGACACGCGAGCCCAGCATGGGTCGGGGCCGTCTGGGTCGGGCGCTCCCGCGCGCACGCGATTGCAGTCGATCCCCAGAGCGCGATCACGGCGATACGACGCGTGGTCATTCGGCCAGAATAGCCGGCAGCGCACGGATGTCGACGCTGTTGCATCGAGCATTCGCCGCAGTGCCGTGCGTTCGCGAATGCCGTCATCCGCAGCGAGGCCTCGTGGATCGTTCTCGGAGCGATCGATAACAACGACGGCATCCACGGCGTCGTACCCTTCTGATCACGATGGCGCTTGCGCCGTGAACGGCGGTCTGCCAAGAGCGCGCGCGAGCCCCATCGCATCCATGAAGTCACGGCAATGGACGATCTTGCCGTCCCGCACGCGTAGCACGAGCAACCCCGTCACCTCGACGGGAGCCCCGGTCGCGCGCAGCGAGCCCCGCAAGCGCCACTGGCCAATCACGACCTCCGGATCCGTGGCGTCATGGACAAATACATCGTCGATCGCGTCGATCTCCAGCGGGTGATCGCGCCAGGCTGCGCCATACCCGGCGCGGATCTCGGCCTGGCCCACGTAGCGTGCCGGCCGGTGCGGCACGGTGAACGAGAACTCGTGGATCGCGTCCTCGGTATAGAGGTCCGCGAGCGCATCGGCGGATTTCGCGTGCATGGCGTCGTGGAAGCGCCGCAGCACTGCGCGCGGAGTCGCCCGCGCTGCGTCAAATTCGGTCGCCGAGCGCGGTGAGTCTGGGCTTCTCATGGCTCTCCTTGAAACGGAGGAGATCCTCCGGTTAAGGTTTGTATACGGAGTGCCCCCTCCGGTTGTCAACCCATGAAAGCTGCCCGCGCCGATGCCGTGCGTAACCGGCAGAAAATCCTCGCAACGGCCGAGGACATGTTCGCCCGCGAAGGACTCGCAGTCTCCGTGGACGATATCGCCCGGCGCGCGGACGTCGGCATCGGCACGCTCTACCGCCATTTCCCCACCAAGGACGCGCTGGTCGCGGCCATCGTGATCGCGCGCATCGAGCGGGTCGCCGAGCGCGCCGAACAGCTCACCGCTGCGCCCACCCCGGGCTCCGCACTCATCGAGCTCCTCGAGCACATGGTGGCCGAGAGCGCGACCAAGCGCGACCTCGTCGACGCCCTCGGCGGCACCGAATGGTTCGAAACGGCCGCCGTCGAGGCAGTGCGCGCCCGCTATCGACGCGCCCTCGCCAAGCTCCTCGCCCGCGCGCAGGATGCAGGCGAGATTCGCACCGACGTCACCGCCGCCGACCTCACCGCCATCGTCAAGGGCCTCTTCTCTGCCAACGTCGATGCCAGAGCCCGCGGCCGCCTCCTTCGCATCCTGATCGACGGCCTACGCCGCTAGGACGAGCGCTGACGGCGATGCCGCCGATGCAACTCGTCGCATCCAGTCCTCAAGACGGTGTCTCCGCCGATCTCTGCCGAGGCGATGCGGGCGCGGCCGGCGCACGTGCTCGACTTCGCCGACATCGTCGCCGCGCACCGGCTGATGGAGTCGGGCAGGCGCGCGGCAAGATCGTCGTCCGCGGCCCCGAAGTCTGAGTGTCTTATTCCGACGGATGCTCTTTGGGCTTCTTGCGCGGTCGATTGACGTGCTCGTAGTCGTTGAGGCGATTGACCAGCGTGCGGCGCGAGATGCCGAGCAGGCGCGCGGCGACCGTCTGGTTGCCGCCCGCGCGCTCGAGCGTGGCCATGATCCATTGCTGTTCCTCCTGCGAGCCCTTGCGGGGGTACGCGGGGAGCAGCGTCTCGCGCGTGTCGCCGTCGTTCGGCGTGCGCGGCTGCGATGCGCGCGGCCACGGGACCGCGAACGGCGACGGGCGCGTCGCACCCTCGGGGGCAGGCGGCACGGTCGGCGCACGGAGCGAGAGGTGCTCGGGCAGGATCGGCCCGTTGCCGCACAGCAGCACGGCGCGCTCGATCACGTTCTTGAGCTCGCGGATGTTGCCGGGCCAGCGATACGCGCGCAGGCGATCGAGCGCGTCGGGCGAGAGGTCGGGCCGCGCGTCGCTGGGCGCCCTGGCGCGAATGAACGCCCGCGCCAGCGGCTCGAGCTCGGCGACGCGCTCGCGCAGCGGCGGGATCTGGATCGTGACGCCGTTCAGGCGGAAGAACAGGTCGCGGCGAAACGCGCCTTGATCGACCTTGGCCTCGATGTCGCTGTTGGTCGCCGCGACGAAGCGCACGTCGATCTGCCGCGCCTTGAGCCCGCCGACCCGGCGCAGCTGCGAGTCCTCGATCACGCGCAGCAGCTTGACCTGCGTGCTGAGCGGCATGTCGCCGATCTCGTCGAGCAGCAGGGTGCCGCCGTGCGCCAGCTCGAGCAGCCCGGGCTTGGCCGACACCGCGTTGGTGAACGCACCGCGCTCGTGACCGAACAGCTCGCTCTCGAGCAGCGTCTCGGTGAGCGCAGCGCAGTTGACCTCGACGAACGGCCCCGAGGCGCGCGGCGATGCGCGATGAACGGCGCGCGCGAAGACTTCCTTGCCTACGCCGGTCTCGCCGAGCAGCAGCACGCAGATGCTGGAGCCCGCGACCTGCTCGACCAGCCGGTGCAGGCCCTGCATGCGCGCGTCGGAGACCACGACGTCGGCCCCGACGCTGATCGCCTTCTCCTTGACGGCCGGCGCCTGGGCCCGGGCGTTGAGCTGCGACACCGTCCGGCCATCGCGCGGGCAGCACGCGACGAAGCTCTGGCACTTGAGGCCGCGCTCGAGCATCTTGCCGTCGATCCGGCGGGCGGCACCCTCGGCGCTCGCCGCCGGCGTATCGGGCAGGAGCACCGTGTACTCGTGGGCGCCCTCGTGCGCGAGGATGTCGGTCTCGCGCAAGAGCTCTGCGAGCGTCTCCTCGATGAACCTCGCGGGTGCGCGGCGGTCGGCGTGGATGCGCAAGAGGCCGAACGGCGTGCCCGAGCGCGCCTCACGCACGCACTCTTCCTCGAGCTGCGCCTCGAAGGCCTCGTGCGTCCACACCCTGCGCGGCACCACCGGCTGCGCGCGCCGCTGCAGGATGATGTTGGCGGTGCCCAGCACCACGAGCTCGCCCACCGCGATCGCGGTCGGGTGGCCGAACGTCACTCGCTGGCCGCGGACGAACGTGCCGTTGGCGCTACCGAGGTCCTCGATCGTGACCGTCTCGCCGATGCTCAAGATGGCGTGCCGCCGCGAGATCGAGCGGTCGTCCACCTCGATATCGCAGTTGCTGCCGCGGCCGATCGTGAGCGCGCCGGCGTCGGCCAGGGGATACGTGGCGAACGTCGCGCTGCCGATCACGAACAGCTGCAGGTGACCGGGGAGGTTCTCGTCGACCGTGTCGCTCGGGACGACGGCCGTCACGGCGGTCAGCCCCAGCTCGTCATTGTCGTCGTCGCCGGACTCCACTCTCGATGAGGATATCACGCGTCGCGCCGCATTCGAGCCCCGGCGCTCGAGGTGTGACGTGCGCGGCGCGATCTGCGGCACCGCATCGCGCCGCGGGTCGTTCCCCACCGTCGTGCGCTGGGCCGCCAAGAGTGCCGGCCGGACCGATTCGACGCAACGCGACGTCAGCCGGGCTTGCGCGCCAGCAGCTCCACGACCGCGGCGAACCGCCGGCGCACCAGCGGCGATGCGAGCGGCTCGTGGCGATAGACGACCTTGCCGTGGGCGTCCTTGACGACGATCGCGAGCGTCTGCCCGGGCTGCGTCGATAGCTGCTGCCACGCGACCAGCTCGGCCAGGTCCTCGGGCGCCGCCGCGGTCGCGTACAGCGATACGAACGGCGTGCGACCGAGCGCCTGATACAGCGCTTGCGCCTTTGCGGCCGGCGTTTTTGGGCCGCGCCGGAAGGTCGTGGCGTTGATCGGGCTCTTGTCGTAGGCCGGCGCCAGGCGGGTGCGGTCGAGCCAGATCCCGGTGGTGAACGGGTTGCGCGGGCTCGTGGTGATCGCGAACGTGGCGTCCACGACGTGCGTGGTCTCGTGCAGGAGGATGTAGACCAGCGCGCTGGTCTCGCCCGCTTCGAGGGTCACGGTCTGGCCCGATGCATCGGCCTCGAACACGCCGCGCTCCTTGCCGTTCAAGAACTCCGTGAGCGTCTCGTCGAGCAGGCCCGCGCGCAGCGCGATGTCGAACTGCTTGTGCGGGCTCCTGGGATCCACGTCGCGGGTCAGCGCGTTGCCGCCGCCGGGCGGGACGTTGACGAAGCTGAGCCGGCGCAGGTGATCCTGCAGCACGCGCCGGTGCAGCTCGGGGAGGCGCCGGAGCGCGGCATCGACCTTCGCCCACTCGGCATCGGTGAGCTCGTGCGGCGTCGGGTTGACGCCGGAGTCGACGTACGCCTTGAGCACGACGTCGTCGGGCGGCGCGATCCGCGCGCGCAGCGAATCGGGCGCGCGCTGCGCCGCCGCGGGGCGCGCCGCGACCCCGATGCCCACACACAGGGTGACGGCAAGCGCGCCGAGGCTCGTCGGTCGTCTCATCGCGCGAGTCTAGCGCCGCGGCGGTGCGCGGACCCAGAGTTGCTGCGGCCCCCGAAACGAGATGTTCGGATGGAAGGTGAGCCGCTGGCCCGGGACCAGCCGGAGATCGGGGAAGCGGTGGGCGAGCTCGTCGAGCGCGATGCGCGCCTCGAGCTTGCCCATGTGAGCACCGAGGCAGTAGTGCAGGCCCTTGCCGAACGCGAGGTGCTGATCGGCGTTGGGCCGGCGGAGATCGAAGCGCTCCGGCTCGGGGAACACGCCGGCGTCGCGGTTCGCGGCGGCGAGCCAGAGGAACAGCCTCGCGCCCGGAGGCAGCGCGACCTCGCCCAGCGTGGTCTCGCGCGTGGTGACGCGGCGCCACACCGGCACCGACGGGTCGAACCGCAGCGTCTCGTCGATCGCGGGTGCGATCAGCGCGCGGTCGGCGACGATGGCATCCCACCGCGCGGGGTCCTCGAGCAGCCGCCGCATCGCGTTGCCGATCAGGCCGGTCGTGGTCTCGTGCCCCGCGAAGCTCAGCGAGAACAGGATCGACGCGATCTCCTCGCGCGTCAGGCGGTCCGGATCCTCGTCGTGAATGGCCAGCAGGTCGCTCGCCAGGTCATCGGCGCGCGCAGCGACCTTGCTCTCCACCAGCGCGCGCAGGTACGCGCGGTACGCGGCCATGTTCGTTGCGATCTCGATCTGCTCCTCGGGCGCAGGCCGGCCCCAGCTCAGGGCAGCGCGGTAGCCGCACCAGCGCTTGAGCCGCGGATGATCGGCCTCGGGCACGCCCATCAGCGAGAACACGATCGAAGCCGGCAGCGGGAACGCCAGCTCGTGCACGAGATCGAATTCGGGTGCCCCGGCCGCCCCGGCCGTCCCGGCCGCCCCGGCCGCAACGACCGCATCGAGCAGCTCGCCCGCCACCCGCCGGATCGTGGGCACGAGGTCATTGACGCGCTTGACCGCGAAGGCGCGCGCGGCCGGCTTGCGCAGCCGAGCGTGCGCCGGCTCGTCGAGGCTGACCATCGATGGCTGCGGCTTGTGCCCGCCCGCGAGCAGGATCTGCTGCGCCTCGGCCGCCAGCGGCACGAGCGGTGCTTGCGCCACCGCCGCTGAATACGTCGCTGGGTCCGAGAACACCTGCTCGATATCGCGGTAGCGGGTGACGACGTAGTAGCCGATCGACGGCGCAAAGAACACCGGCGCCTCGTCGAGTGGCAGTGCGGCCATGATCGCAAACGGGTCGTCGAGAAATGCCGCGGACAGCGGGTCGAACGCCGCATCCACAGGGCAGCCACGCGTCGGATCGGTCTGCATGGCGACAGTGTAAACCCTCGCGGGCGACTGTCTCGCACTGTGCGACACCTCGCGACGACGGCTTCGTCGCAGCGCGGCGCGCGGCTCTCGCGCACTCCTCGATCGCGAAGGCGCATCGCAGTTGAATGCGCTGCGCAGCGCTGCTACTCCATCACTCACCATGAAGGTCATTGCTATTGCCGCTATGTCGATCGCTCTGTTGTTGCCGGCTGCGACGCGCGCCCAGGAGAAGCGCGCGAGCCCTCACGCCGACGTGAGCGCGCCGCTCGCCGGGAAGAAGATCACCGTGAGCTACGGCCGCCCGTACATGAAGGGCCGCGCCATCTTCGGCACCCTGGTGCCATGGGGGCAGGTCTGGCGCACCGGCGCCGACGAGGCGACGATATTCACCACCGAGGCCGACGTGGTGATCGGCGGGCTCAAGGTCCCCAAGGGCGAGTACGCGCTGTTCACGATCCCGACCGAGAAGCAGTGGACGCTGGTGGTCAACAAGACGGCCAAGCAGTGGGGTGCATTCAAGTACGACGCCGCGCAGGACCTCGGCCGCGTCCCGATGACGGTCGCCGCGGGCACCAAGCCCGTCGAGCAGTTCACGATCGAGCTGGTGCCGGCCGGCAAGCAGGTGACGCTCAGGATGTCGTGGGACAAGACCGTCGCGTCGGTCGCGATCGCCCAGCCGTAGCCGGCCGCTCAGCGGCACTCGGTCAGTGCAGCCGTGAATGCGGCGGGATCGTCGACGGAGACGAGCAGGTGGTCGCGGGCGCGCCCGGGGCCGAACAGGCCGATGGGGTGGAGCGGGGCGCGCAGGCGAATCTCGAGGGTCGCAGGCCCCGAGACGTCGATGCGCGTGGCGCGCTTGCGATAGGCGCGCAGCTTCCAGTCGTCGCTGAAGGTCGGCATCGGCGCGACGGAGGCGATCTGGTCGAGCGGTAGCTCGATGTGGCGCAGGAGGCCGCGG
>DATIPJ010000944.1:0-2720 GCA_035472155.1 Kofleriaceae bacterium | reverse complement strand
ATCGCGCGGGCAACGCGACCCCTGTCTGGTCTTGCTTCGGGTGGGGTTTGCCGTGCCCACTCCGTCACCGGAGCGGCGGTGCGCTCTTACCGCACCGTTTCACCCTTACCCGCCTTGCGACGGGCGGTTTGCTTTCTGTTGCACTGTCCTGCGAGTCACCTCGACTGGCCGTTAACCAGCACCCTGCCCTGTGAAGCTCGGACTTTCCTCTCGCGACGGCGCTTGCGCACCGCCACCAGCGGTCACCTCGACCTCTCCGTCGGACGAGCGGGTCATGAGTACAGCCCGGACTGGACGCTGTCAAACAGTTCCGGGTTTGTCTTCCGACCGTCCCTCGCTTCGCGATTCCGGGCCGACCGCGCCTCCGGCGTCTCCCCCCGGGCTTCGCTCGGTCCGGTCAGCGGTCCCGGGGTGCAACGCCCGGCGCGAGCGGGACCTCGACCTCGGGCGCGAGCAGCGAAGCCTGACCGAGGACGCGACCGCGCTCGTCGCCCTGGACGATGTCGGCGCTGTGCAGCGTCCCGACGAGGGCGCGCGCCGGCAAGTCGTTGGCGATCGCGGTTCGCCACAGCTGGGCGAACTCCGCGGCGGCGACCTCGCCGACGAGGGTGATCAGCAGGAACCGCGTGTCGGCCGGCCCGGCTATGTGCTCGGCCTTGAATCGATGGACGACCTCCTCGAGGAAGCCGAGCAGGCGCGACGGCTCGGGCACCTCGAGCGCGAGCGACAGCGCATGGCCGCCCTCGCTCTCGCCGCCGGGATCCGCTGGCACCGGCCGGAAGGTCACCGCACGGATCTGGTTGGTCGACACTTTCCGTAGCGTATCACGAGTCTTGCGCGCGTCATCGGCGCGCCAGGATGCCGCAGGGCGACAAGGTCGCGTTTCGCGCGCGGATCTGACAGGGTCCAGCCGTGCGCACGCAAGCTCGGACGATCCGCGGCTCGCTCTCGAGGCGCCGGCTGCTGATCGCCCTGGTCGTGATCCTCGTCGCCGCGGTCGTGCCCGCGATCGTGGTGCCGACGCTGATGTGCCGCCCCGCCGACCCCAAGCTCGACGACCTCGGCGAGGTCGGCAGCTTCGCGCTCACCGACGAACGCAACCAGCCGTTCACCGAAGCCGCGCTGCACGGGCACGTCACGATCGTCAGCTTTCTGTTCACGCGCTGTGACTCGATCTGTCCGGTGACGACGATGAAGATGGAGCGGCTGCAGGAGAAGACGTTTGACGCCGGCGGCGTGATCAAGCTCGCGTCGTTCTCGGTCGACCCTGCCTACGACACGCCCGAGCGGCTCACGGCGTACGCGCAGCGCTACCACGCCGACCCGGCGCGCTGGCGGTTCGTCACCGGCAAGCCCGACGACATGCGCCGCCTCATCGAAGGGCCGCTGATGAACTCGATGGCCAACGAGGGCGTCACCGCGTCGGGCGCGCCATCGATCTCGCACAGCGGGTACTTCCTGCTCGTCGACGGCCGCGGCCACGTCCGCGGCGCGTATGACTCGGGCGACATCCAGCGGCTCGACGCGATGGTCCGCGACGCGCGCTTCCTCGCGCGCACCGTGCGGTAACCGCAGCTGTCGCACGCGCGCAAGTCGTGCGAAGCTAGGCGTCGTTTGATCGCAGCGCTCAACATCCTGCTCATTCTCCCGGGGATCGCGATCCTGTACTGGGGCGCGGAGTGGCTGATCCGCGGATCGGCGCAGGTGGCGCGCGCGTTCGGCGTCAAGCCGCTCGTGGTCGGCCTCACCGTCGTGGCCTACGGCACGTCCGCGCCCGAGCTCGCGGTCGCGACCAAGACCGCGCTCACGCACCACGAGCCGATCGCGCTCGGTACGGTGATCGGGTCGTGCGCCGCGAACATCAGCCTGATCCTCGGCATCACCGCGCTGATCTCGCCGCCCACCATCGACGGCCGGATCATCCGGCGCGAGGTGCCCGTGCTGCTCGGCTCGGTGATCGCCGTGCCGCTGCTGTTCCGCAACGGCGTGCTGTCGCAGCTCGAGGGGCTCGTGCTGGTCAGCTGCGCCGTGGTGTTCACGATCGCCACGCTCACCGTGTCGTCGCGGCTCGATCCCGACGACGCGCACGAGGTCGAGGCGCGCCGGGCCGAGGAGAGCGGCGCCGCGCTCGGCGGCAAGGGCCACCCGCTGCACTCGCGCGGCACCGCGGCGCTGCAGACCACGATCGGCCTGATCCTCCTCGTGATCGGCTCGGACCTGTTCGTGCGCGGCGGGCGCCGGCTCGGCAGCGAGCTCGGCATCTCCGAGCGCATGCTCGGGCTCACCGTGATCTCCGTCGGCACCGCGCTCCCCGAGCTGATCGGCTCGATCGTCGCGGCCGCGCGCGGGCAGGCGGCGCTCGCGATCGGCTCGGTGATCGGCTCCAACGTGCTCAATGTGTTCCTCGTCCTCGGCGTGACTGCCTATCTGCGGCCGATCCGCGCCGGTGAGCTGCTGCACCTGTCGGACCTGATCGGCCTCGTCGGCATCACGCTGCTCGGCATCCTGATGCTGCGCGGCTCGCGCAAGATCTCACGCGCCGAAGGGCTGGTGCTCGTGCTGGCTTACGTTGCCTTCATCGCGACCGCAGCATTGTTCTGAGATCGCAAGGTCCGGCTTTGCCGGACCGCGCAGCAACGCGTAGCGTTGCGGAGGTCGATCGTGGCGCGGTGGCGCGCGGCATCAACATTTTCGCAAGGCGGACGATGACGCTTGGCAGC
>DATIPJ010000943.1:0-9790 GCA_035472155.1 Kofleriaceae bacterium | reverse complement strand
TGACCGGTGCGATCGCGATGACGTTGGTGCCCACCACCAGCAGCGACTTGATGTCGACGATCTGCGAGGTCTGCCATGCGTTGTTTCCACCCGTCGAGGTCGCGACCTGGGTGCCGTTGACGTAGGTGGTGTGGCCGTCGTCCGCATTCACGCGGAGCACCGCGTAGGGCAGCAACGACGGGTCAGCGACGACGAACGTCTTCCGAAGGTAGATGGTACCCGCCGGGGTACTGCTGGTCGCCCCGGGTAGATTCCATACCCAGTTTGCGCCGGAGAGCGTCGGTACCGGAGCCCCGGCGGTCGTGTTGGCGGCTGCGACCGACGTGTTGACGCCGGCGGTACCGACGCTCGTGATCGTCACGCGCTCCTGAGCGGGCCCCGGGGCGATGTCGATCTGGGCGCCCGCCGTCAGTCCTGCCACGCTCGCCACCTTCACGTTGGTGGCTCCCGCGCTCGCTCCCGCGACAAGCCCGGTGGTCGAGGCTGCAGTTCCAACCTGGGTGACGATCCGGACCCTGGCGGCGTCACCCGAGCCGATCACGACGCGGTCGCCCGTCGCGAAACCCGCGGCGCTCGCGATCTTGACGTTGGTGTCGCCGGCAGCGGCCGGGTACACGGTCGTGGTCGGTGCGCCGGCGGCCGTACCGACACCCGTGATGGTGACTTGCTGGGCGGACGGGCCGCTACCGACCGCGAGCGGCCCACCGATGACGTAGCCAGTCACACTGGCCACGTTGAGCGTCGAGTCGCCGGCCGCGGCGGGGAGCACGAGCGACGTATCCGGGGCCGCCGCAGAACCGAGCTCGGTGACGGTCACCGTCTCCGCGGCGCTCCCGTCACCGATGGTCATCCGCGTGCCCACGTAGAACGGGGCGACGCTGGCAACCTTGATGTTCGTCGCTCCTGCAACGGCCGGCTGCGCCGGCGTGGTCGTGGTGTTTGCGTTCAGGAACGGCAATGCCTCGCTGGTCGAGATCCGCACCTGCGGCGACCCGGATGCATCGGAGACATCGAGGTGCGGTGTGCCGCCGACCTCCTGACCGTAATCGAGGACGATCACGGCAGGCGGTCCGCCGGGCTCCACGGTCATCGTAGTCGTGCCGTTCCGACGAACCAGGGCCTCGGGGTTCGTCACATTACCTTGCGCCCGCGTGATCGCCACGGGGACCACGTCGTCGCTCTGCGGACCCAGAACGTACCGCTGCCAGCTCGGGTCAGAGGGCCAGTCCGGCAGCGTCTCGTCTCCGGGCCGCCCCTTGGAGTCGTCGCCGCAGCCGACCGTCGTGGTGGCCATCAGCGCGAGGACAACGGCTCCGGCCGCGGCCACCATGGCCGAGCAGACACGCGTCCCGGACCAGGCACTACCGATGATGGCGAGTAATCGTCGTCGTGAATCGCCGATGGTGGATGGACTTCGCACGTTCATCGCAAGTCTCCTTCCAATCTCCGGCGCAGCGCGTGCGCGCTGGCCATGAGCTGGTTGCGATCGTGCGTCGGTCCGGTGATGGACACCTTCGAAATCCTGACAGCGAGCTCACGGAACTGACCGGATAACGTACGCGCTCAATCTTGCGACGCAGGCCTGGCCAGCACTGCCGGGCTTCGTCGTTCAATCTCGAATTTTGAGTACCGATTCTCGAGGTTCGATTCCAAAATTTGAAGGCGATATTGATCGCCGCCTGCATAAGCCGGTTCAGTCGCTGACGGCGACGGCGATAGGCGTGCCATAGTTGCATCATGCCGATGACGGGTGGATGTGCCTGCGGCGCGCTGCACTGGCGCGCCGAGGGCGAGCCGCTGACCCAGGGCCTGTGCCATTGCCGGACCTGCCAACGCATCAGTGGCTCGGGCCACGTCGGTTGGCTAACGTTTCCCGAGCAGGCGGTGACGGTCACCGGCAGCACGCGCGCCACCGGCCGCACGGGCGGCAGCGGCCGCATCGCAACCCGCTTCTCCTGCCCGACCTGCAACAGCACGGTCTACGGAACTGCGGAAGTGATACCGGGCCTCCTCAATGTCTATGCCGGCTCGCTCGACGACCCGTCGCAGTTCAAGCCCACGCGCGCGATCTACGTCCGCGAGCGGCCGCCGTGGGATGACGTCTCGCGCAACCTGGAATGCTTCGAGACCGTACCCTCGAGCTAGCTTCGAGCTGACCGAGCGTCGGCGGCGGCAACTCCGTCCAGCGGATGCCGTCCCAGTGCAGGATGACGCCCCAGTCGCCGACCACCCACGCGTTGTCGGGGGCGCTCGAGGTGACGCAAACCGCTGATCCGTGGCACGGGATGCCGCAATCGAGGGCACGACGTCCTGGGCGTGCTCCGACACTGAGCCGGGCTCGCCGGCGATGTCCTCTCGCATGCTGGGTGCGATCTGGCCGTGGCGGCGCGGTCACGCGATGAGCTGCTCGAGCCGGAGGGGCAGGTCGCGGATCCGCCGGCCGGTCGCATGGTAGACCGCGTTGGCGATCGCCGCCGCGACGCCGACCGTGCCGATCATGCCGATGCCCTTGACGCCGCCGGCCAGGTGCGGGTCGTGCTCGTCGACGAGCGCGATGTCGAAGCTCGGCATATCCGCGTGGACCGGGATCGCGTAGTCCGCGAGGTTGGTATTGAGCACCCGCCCGGTGCGGCTGTCGGTGACCGCCTGCTCGTGCAGCGCCATACCGATGCCGCCGACCAGGCCGCCGATGAGCTGGCTGCGCGCGAGCAGCGGGTTGAGGATCCGGCCGCAGGCGTACGCGGCCGAGATGCGCTGGACGCGGATCGCGCCGAGATCGGGATCGACACCGACCTCGGCGAAGATGGCGCCATGCGCGTAGGCGCTGACGCGCGGCTCGGGGTCCGGGGCATCGTGCGCCGTGCACGCGAGCCGACCGGTCCGGGCGACCAGCGCGGCCAGCGACTCCGATCGGCCGGAGCCGGTGAGCAGGCCATCCGCGATCGCCACGCCGCCCGGCGGATGGCCGAACAGCGGCGACGCCGCGTCGGCGACAGCTCGCTCGATCAGCTGGTGCCGCAGCGTGCGCGCGGCCTGTTCGACGGCCGGCGTGACGCTCGCCGACACATGCGCGCCGCCGGAGTACGGGCCCTCGGGGAGCTCGGTGTCGCCGATCTCGACGGTGATGGCCGCGAGCGGCACGCCCAGCGCCGCGGCGGCGAGCTGAGCGAGGATCGTCGTCGTGCCGCCGCCCAGGTCCTGCGTGCCGCAGCGGACGATCACACGGCCGTCGCGATCGAGGGCGACCTCGGCCTGGGCCGCCATGCGGTAGACCGGGTAGCAGGCGGCGGCCATGCCCCAGCCCACGACGGAGCGGCCGTTGCGCAGGCTGCCGATCTGGGCTGGCCGGGCATGCCATCCGAACGCGTCGGCGGCCGCGCGGTAGCACGCGCGGAGGCTGTTGCTCGACCACGGCAGACCGCTGTGCTGGTCGTGATCGGCGTGGTTGCGCACGCGCAGCTCCAGCGGATCGAGGCCGAGCGCGTGGGCCAGCTCGTCGAGCGCACACTCGAGCGCGAAGCTGCCGGGACCTTCGCCCGGCGCGCGCATCGGGTTGGGCTGCGGCGCGTGAACGCGCACGAGCCGGTGCGTGGTCGCGACGCTGGGGCACGCATAGAGCACACGCGAGACGGTGGCCGTCGGGTCGGCATACTCACCGAACGCCGAGGTCTGGGCGATCGTGTCATGGCGGATCGCCGTGAGCTCGCCGCGTGACGTCGCCGCGAGTCGGAGCTGCTGGATGGTCTCCTGGCGGCGCCCGATGAGCGTGAACATCTCGGCGCGCGTGAGCTCGAGCGCGACCGGCCGGCCCGCGTGGCGCGCGGCGAGCACGCCGAGCACCAGGCACGGGAACCAGGCGCTGCCCTTGGCGCCGAACCCGCCGCCGAGCAGGCGCGAGACCACGCGGATGCCGTCGACGGGCACGCCGAAGTGCGCGGCGAGCCGCCGGCGATGTGCGAACACCGCCTGGCTCGTGGCGTGGACGAGCAGGGCGTCGCCCTGCCAGCGCGCCATGACGCACGGGACCTCGAGCGGATGGTGATTGTGGGTCGGCGTGGTGTAGCGCTGCGCGATCTCGCAGGCCCGTGGCGCTCGCTCCGGGTCGCCGCGCAGGCTATCGGTCGCGACGTGACCTGCCGACGCCGGGGCGTAGGCGCGATCGAGCGCCTGGTGCATGGTCGTGATCGCCGGCGACGCCTCGTAGTGGACCTCGACGGCCGCGGCCGCGAGCCGCGCCTGCCAGGCGGTCTCGGCCAGCACGAGCGCCACAGGCTGGCCAACGAACCACACCGTCGGGTCCTGGAGCATGATCGGCGAGGTCGACCCGGCGAGCCGCGGCGCGTTCGCGTGCGTGAGCACGCAGGCCACGCCGGTCATCTGCAGCGCGGCGGCGTCGTCGACGCGCACGATCCGCCCGCTCGCGATCGGCGCGGCGACCAGCGCGGCGTGGAGCGCGCCTGTCATCGGGGTATCGCCCTCGTAGCGCGCGGCACCGGTGACCTTGACGACCGCGTCGATCCGGGGCGTCGCCGAGCCGTTGCGCACCGTCACGCCGCACCCGCCAGCTCGTCGAGCACGCGGCGCACGCAGCGGCGCAGCAGTTCGAGCTTGAAGCCGTTGTGGCCGAGCGGACGGGCCCCGTCGGTGGCCCGCGCCGCGGCCTCTGCGAATGCCGGCTCGCCGGGCCGCGCGCCGGCCAGCGCCTGCTCGCTGCCGCGCAGCCGCCACGGCACGGTTCCAACCCCGCCGGCGGCGAGCCTGGCGTCGCGGACCACGCCGGCCTCGATGTGCAGCGCAGCCGCGACCGAGACCACCGCGAAGTCGAACGACGCCCGGTCGCGAACCTTGAGGTAGCAGGACCGCCGCGCCAGCGCGGTGCGAGGCACCCGCAGCGCGCGGATCAGCTCGCCGGGACGCAGCACCGTCTCGCGATCCGGTCGGTCGCCAGGGGTGACGAAGAGCTCCCCGACGGCAACGGCTCGATCTCCGCCGGCGTCCCCGGCGCCGCCGCGGCCCACCAGGTCGACCGTCGCGTCCAGCGCGACCAGCGCGACGGCGAGATCCGACGCGTGGGTCGCCGCGCAGTGCTCGCTCGCGCCGAAGATCGCGTGGCGGCGATCGTCGCCGCCGAGCGCGCCGCAGCCGCTGCCCGGCGCCCGCTTGTTGCAGGAAAACCCGGCGGTGCGGAAATACGAGCAGCGGGTGCGCTGGACCAGGTTGCCGCCGATCGTCGCGGCATTGCGCAGCTGGCCGGACGCGCTCGCGCGCAGCGCCTCGGCGATCGCCGGCGCAGCGGCCCCGATCCCGGGATGGTCGGCGACGTCGGCCATGCGCGCGAGCGCGCCGATCGCGATCTCGCGGTCGCCGACCTCGACGGCGCCGAGCGGCAGCCGGCTGATATCGATGACGGCGGGCGGCGCGCACACCGCGTCCTTCCACAGCGGCACCAGGTCGGTGCCTCCGGCGACGAACACGGCGCCCGGCCGCGCGGCCGCCAGCTCGAGCGCGTCGCACACGCTGGTCGCGCGCGCGTAGTCGAACGGGCGCATGCTAGACCCCCGCCGCTTCGCGGATCGCCGCGACGATCTGGGGGTAAGCGCCGCACCGGCACAGGTTGCCGCTCATCTGCTCGCGCACGGTCGCCTCGTCGGTGGCGCGACCCTCGCCGAGCAGCCCGACCGCCGACAGGATCTGGCCGGGCGTGCAGTAGCCGCATTGCAGGGCGTCGTGCGCGACGAACGCGCGCTGGATCGGGTGGAGCTCGCCGCCCGGCGCGAGCCCCTCGATCGTCACGACGCGCTTGCCATCCTGAGCCGCGGCGAGCGCGAGGCAGGCGTAGATCCGCCGGCCGTCGACCAGGACGGTGCAGGCGCCGCATGCGCCGCGGTCGCACGCGCGCTTGGCGCCCGTCAGGCCGAGCTGGTCGCGGACAACGTCGAGCAGCGTCGCACACGCGGACACGCCCACGCGCCGGGCCTCGCCGTTGACGGACATCGCGATCTCGATGCGATCAGAAAACCGGGTCATGACACCTCCGCAGTCACCATCGCCCGGGCCTCGCAATCCGTCCAATCGATGATCGAAATCCGGTAAATTCATGGCGTGAATCTCGCCGGCCTCGATCTCAACCTCCTCGTGGCACTCGACGCGCTCGTCGCAGAGGCGCACGTGGGCCACGCTGGCCGCCGGATCGGACTGTCGCAGCCAGCGGCGAGCCACGCGCTGGCGCGCCTGCGCGAGCTCCTGTCCGACCCGCTGCTGGTCCGCGTCGGGAGCCGGATGGAGCTGACGCCGCGCGCGCAGGCCTTGCGCGCCCCGGTCGCGCGCGCGCTCGAGCATGTGCGCGAGCTGCTGTCCGCCGGGGCGTTCGACCCGGCGACCAGCGCGCGGCGCTTCGTGTTGATGCTGCCCGACCTCGTCGTCGACACGATCATGGCGCGGTTGCTCGAGCAGGTGAGCGCGCAGGCTCCGCAGGTTCGGATCGACGTCGCGCCGTGGCGCAATCCCGCGACGATGGACGACGACTTCGCGCGTGCGCTCGACCTGGTGATCTGCTGCGCGGCCGACGGCCTCACGGGCTTTCGCCACGAGCGCCTCTACAGCGACACGGATGTGCTGGCCGTACGGCGCGCGCATCCGGTCGGCGCGGGCCTCTCGCGCATGGATCGCTTCCTCGCCGCACGCCACGTCGCGGTCATCGGATCGGACCGCCCGGCCGACTTCATCGACGTGTGGCTGCGCGAGCTGGGCGTCGAGCGCCGCATCGCCCTCACCGTGCCGAGCTACCTGCAGGCGCTGCGCGTCGCCGCGCAGACCGACCTGGTCGCGTTCGTGCCGAGCCGGCTCGTCGCTGCGCTGACCGGCCCGCTCGCGCTGCGCATGCTCCGCCCGCCCGCCGATCCCGGCGTCGACGTCCAGATCATGGCGTTTCCGCGGCGCGCCGAGGCCGACCCGGCCTCGATCTGGCTGCGCTCGCTGATTGCCGCGATCGCCGAGCGGCTGCCGCAAGCCGCCGGCCTCCGCGTGAACGGTCGTGTACCCGCGCGCGTCACGCGGCGGTGACGGGATCCGCGGCGCGCGCCCGCACCGGGCAACCGCGATGCGAACTACCGTTCGTACGCCAGAGCCTCGAGCTCGATCGCGATCGCGGCGAACAACGCACACAGTGCTAGCAGCGTGGCACCGTCCAGTCGCGGTCCGGCCGTGGGATCGAAGGGCATCGCGTTCGCCCCGGCCGCGCGTGGGAGTTGGTTCGACCTGATCGCGGTCCACGGACCCACCGTGGCATCGCGAGCAATTCTCGACGGTTGCGCGTTCGCGCAGATTTCTTCGCGCCTCATGTCGGATCTGGAGCCGCCTGAAACGTCGCGCGGATGAAAAGCAGCAACACGCAACCAAAGACAGAGAGGTCAGCCATGAAGATCGAAGGAACCATCGCGCTCGTCACGGGCGCCAACCGCGGGCTCGGCAAGGCACTGGTCGAGGCGCTCCTCGAGGCGGGAGCCACCAAGGTCTACGCCGCGGCGCGAGATCAGCGGACGGTGTCTGCGCGGGACCCGCGCGTCGTGCCGCTCACGCTCGACACCACGAAACCCGATCAGGTCGCAGCGGCAGCTGCCGCGGCACCGGATGTCACGCTCCTCATCAACAACGCGGGATCTTCCCCGATCCGATGGCGGAGCAGATGGGTGCGCTGTGGAACAAGAGTCCCAAGGACTACGAGCGCGCATTCGCGAGCTTCTGAGATCAACAAATCAATCAAACCAAATCAAACAGACAACACAAGAGGGAAGTGTCATGGACAAGCGCAGTTTCACTACCACGTTCTCGGTCGACCAGTCCCCACAGCAGGTGTTCGACGCCATCAACAATGTTCGCGGCTGGTGGTCCGGAGAGATCGATGGCCGCACCGATGCGCTCGGGGCCGAGTTCACCTACAGCTACAAGAGCCTTCACCGCACGACGCAGAAGATCACGGAATGGGTGCCCGGCAAGAAGGTGGTATGGCAGGTGGTCGAGAGCCAACTCGGCTTCGTCGCGGACAAGCACGAGTGGGACGGCACGGAGCTGATGTTCGAGATCGAGAAGCGTGGCGACAAGACCGAGCTGCGGTTCACGCATGTGGGTCTCGTGCCGGCGTTCGAGTGCTATGATGATTGCTCCGGGGCGTGGGGCTACTATGTCGGTGACAGCTTGCAGAAGCTGATCACGACGGGGAAAGGCGAGCCGAACGAGATCGAGGACGAGCAGCCAGCCAGGTGACCCATGGCCGACCACATGCTGATGGTGCTGGAAGACGAAGATGCCCATGCGGCGCAATCGCCCCGGGAGATGGCGGAGCTCATCGATCAGCGAGCGCGGTTCGCCGACGGGCTTCGCCGCTCGGGGCGGCTGCGCGACAGCGGGCGGCTCCGGCCCAGCAAGCTGGGGAAGCGAGCGCGCCGCGACGGCGAGCGGGTGCGGGTCGACGACGGGCCGTTCGCCGACGATGGCAAGGCGCTCGGGGCGTACTACTGCGTCGACGCGAGCGGCGTCGAGGAAGCGGCGCAGCTCGCTGCCGCGTACCCGGCGCTGGCCTCGGATGATATCGACGTGCGCCCGCTGATGAAGGGCGTCATCGATGCAGACAAGGAGGCCAAGCCGGGCAAGATCTTCGCGTTCGCGGTGCTCGGCAACAAGGCGTCCGAGGAGGATTGGAACCAGGTCATGGCGCGGATCGACGCGGAGACGCACCAGCGCTTCCCTGCCGATTCGTTCCTCGGCGGCGTGCGGCTGCACTCGCCCACCACCGGGCGGCGGGTCGCCACCCGAGGCGACAAGCGCGCCACCTTCGATGGCCCGTTCCTCGAGAGCAAGGAGGTCATCGGAGGCCTGTTCCTGGTCCGCATGCTGACGATCGACGATGCCGTGCGGTGGGCGAGCGAGTCGCGCTTCGTCGTGCACGGGACGCTGGAGATCCGCGAGCTATGGCGGAGCTGACGCCTGCGGCGATCATCGACGAAACCGTACGTCGCGAGCGCGGGCGCATCGTCGGAGGACTGCTCCGCCTGTGCGGCAGCCTCGACGCCGCGGAGGAGGCGTTCCAGGAGCGGCGCTCGCGGCGATCGAGGCGTGGCGCGAGCAGGTCCCGGCGAATCCGGGCGCGTGGCTGATGACGACCGCCAAGAACCGCGCAAGGGACGCGCGCCGTCACGGCGCGGTCGTGGCAGCGAAGGCGCCCCTCCTCGTCGAGGACGACATGAATGCACGAGATTCCATCGACACGGTGAGCGATGATTACCTGCGGCTCATCTTCACCTGCTGCCACCCCGATCTGGGGTCAGACAATCAAGTCGCGCTGACGCTGAAGGTGGTCGCCGGCTTCTCGATGGAGGAGATCGCGCGCGCGTTCGTGTGCTCGGAAGCCACCGTGTCGCAGCGGATCCTGCGCGCGAAGCGAGTCATCGAGGACAACCAGGTCCCCTATGCGATTCCGGACCGCGACGAACTGGCGGAGCGCGTCGCGGCGGTGCTGGGCGCTCGGAGGGCGGGGGCCGTACGTGCTGCAAGCGGAGATCGCGGCGGCGCACGTGACGGCGCCGACGTGGGAGAGCACCGACTGGGCAGCGATCGTTGCGCTCTACGACACGCTCGCGGAGGGGATGCCATCGCCGATCGTGGCGCTCAACCGAGCCGTCGCGGTGTCGATGCGCGATGGACCGGCGGCGGGCCTCGCTGCGCTGGCCGAGCTCGAGCGTGCGCTCGTCGACTATCATCTATTCTACGCGACGCGCGCGGATCTCCTCGAGCG
>DATIPJ010000942.1:0-10622 GCA_035472155.1 Kofleriaceae bacterium | reverse complement strand
GACGTGCGAGCTGATCTCGTGATCGGTCGCGTTCAGGTAGTGCATCTGGATGTACGCCGGCTGGCCCGGCGGAACGATCTGCGCGATCGGAAGGCCCGTGCCGTCGTTGGCCGGCATGTGGAACTCCTGGTCCTCGGTCTGCGATGCGTAGGTCCAGACGTCGGCGGCCAGGCCAGTGCCGCCGCCGCAGTTGGCGGTGATCGTGCCCTCCGGCTGCTGCTCGGTCTTGGTGAAGTACAGGATCATGTGGTGGCTGCCCGTGCTCATGTGCGACTTCCAGCTCTGGATCGGCAGCGCCGTCGTGTTCGACGTCTTGAAGTAGTAGCAGTACGTGATCTCCTTGCCGGCGGGGATCGCGACCGCCGGGCTCACGACCTGGAAGCCGCGCGCCGGCGGAGGGAGCATCGTTCCGCCGCCGCCGCCCGGATCCTGGCTGCCGCCGCCGGGATTGCCGCCCGGGTCGCTGCCGTCGTCGTCACCGGTGGTGGCGGAGTCGGTGCCGCACGCAGCGACGAGAGCCGCCAGGACGAAGGTGATCGGGAAAAGCCGCATGGTCCGCGGAGCGTATCAAATCGAGGCGCCCCGTCCATGGCGGGCCGCCCACCGACGCTGGCAGCTCCGTGGCAGAACGCCCCCGTGTCACAGACCGCGGCGGCGATCACGCGGCGGGGCGTCGACCGTAGCGTCCTGCACGGCGCAGCTCGCGCACACCGGTGCGAAGCCGGCGTCGCAGCAGCGTGCGCAGCGTCGAGCCGTCGCCGTAGCCAACCGCGCCCGCGATCTCGTCGACGCTGCCGTGGGTGACGCGCAGCAGGTGCACCGCATGCTCGAGCCGGAGGTCCTGCACGAACGCGACCGGCGGCTTGCCGAGCACGGCGCGGATCCGACGCTGCAGCGTGCGCTCGCTCGAGCCGACGGCGCGCGCGACGTGGGACAGCGCGAACGGCTCGGCGAGATGGCCCCGGATCCAGGTCTCGAATCGCTTCACGAGATCGTCGTCGTGCGCGATGTGCTCGGGCGCGGCGTAGGCGGCCTGCGAGGGACGGTCGTCGATCAGGAGGTGGCGCGCGACCAGGCTCGCGAGGCTCGGGCTCCTCTCGCGGATCACGGCGAGCGCGAGGTCGATGTGCGCGAGCGCCGCGCCCGCGGTCATCGTCTGGCGATCGATGACCAGCATCGACGACTCCTCGAGCTCGACGGCGGGGAACTCGCGGCGAAACGTCGGCCCGAGCCACCAGCTCGTCGTCGCGCGCCTCCCGTCGAGCAGCGAGGCGCGGCCGAGCACGAACGTGCCGGTGCAGGCTGCCGCCACGCGTGCGCCGCGCGCGTGCCACCGGCGCAGCAGCGCGATCGCATCGGCGACGTCCGCGCGATCGAGCGCCGCGACGATCGTCTCGGGCTGCTTGCACGCGAGCGCGGGCACGATCACCAGCTCGGGCGCCTGGCGCGGCACGGGCACGAGCGGCACGGTGAAGCCGTGGTGCGTGCGCACCCGCACGCGCGACGAGATCACGGCCACGTCGTAGCGACCGGCGATGTTGCCCGCCAGCTCGTTGGCGGTGTCGAACGTATCGAGCACCGAAGCGAGCCCTGTATCGAACACGTCGTCGAGCGCGACCACAGCGATGCGCATGGCGTGAACGCTATCATACGTGTCGTTCGCGCCACTACCGCCGGCTGGCCCCGAGACCTAGGCTGCCCCCGCAACCACACTTCAGGAGACCTCGATATGAAGCTCGGAATTGTTGCACTGCTCGAAGCCAAGCCTGGCAAGGAAGGCGCGCTCGCTGATCTGCTGAAGAGCGCGCAAGCGCTCGCGGCGCAGGAGCCGGCCACCGTCGTCTGGTACGCGTTTCAGTCGGGGCCGCGCAGCTTCGGAATCTTCGACGCGTTCAACGACGAAGCCGGCCGCGATGCGCACCTCCAGGGCCGGATCGCGGCGGCGCTCCTCGGGCGCGCCGACGAGCTACTCGCGTCGCCGCCCGACATCCGCAAGGTCGACCTGCTCGCGGTGAAATGAGCGCGGACCGAGCGAGGCCCGGGTGACCCGTCCGGGACGCTCGGATGACAGGAACGGTCCGATACCAGCGCACGACAGCGTCGGTTATCGTACGAAGCTCTCGTCGAGTGATCTGCTCGACTTCGTGGCCAATCTCTGAGCCTCGTGGCCAATCTCTGAGCAGCACCGGCGAGAATCCGAACGCTCGGTCGGCGGTGCTCGGGTGAAAGAAACGTATGTCAGTGGCCACAGCTACGTTTCTGAATCTGCAAGAAGAGTATGGAGCCATGCTCTAAGAAGTTTGCTCTACGCTCTAGTAAAGTAACTAGAGATACAGTTAACCGAGGCGATTTGACCGCTGCAAAATGCGGCATCACCCTCAGATTTCCAAGCAGTTCTCGGCGTTTGTATGATCTAGAATGTAACTACCCCAGTACAATCTAGACAATTGTCGACGTTCCAGCACAATGGGCCAATGTCCAACGAGGTGGGTTCGGGACCTCGCAGCGACGTGGTGGTGGCTGCGGATCCTCGCATCGGGGTGGCGCGGCCGGTCGGTGCCGCTTTTCGGGCGTACCGGCATCCGAGCGACACCTGGCTGGCGGTCACCGGATTGGTGGGTGGGCTGCTCGCGCTGCCGCTCGCGCAGAACACCTGGCATGGACCCGAGGTCGCGGCCGTGCTCGCGGTGTCGGCGACCGCGCTGCTCGCGCGTCAGCGCTGGGCGATCGCGCTGATCGTGATCGCGGATCTGTTCCTGCTGCCGACGGTGTGGCCACGCGCGTTCCTCGGCGGCGACCTCGCCTCGCGATCGCTGGCGCTGGCGACCCTGGCCACGATCGTGCCCGGCGTGCTTGCGATGCGGCGCGCCGCCACGGTGCTCGTCGTGATGAGCGGCTGGCGGCGCACCCAGAAGATGTGCCGGCGCGTGCACGGCGTGCTCGTCGCGATGTGCGTGGTCGCGATGCTGATCCCGCTGGTGTAGCGGCGAATCTACGCGACCCAGCTGCGCGCGTTGTGAAACATGCGCAGCCACGGGCTGGCCTCGCCCCACTCTGGCGGATGCCACGACAGCTGCACCGTGCGAAACACGCGCTCGGGGTGCGGCATCAGGATCGTGATGCGCCCGTCGTCGTTGGTGAGCGCCGCGAGGCCGCCCGGCGAGCCGTTGGGGTTGGCCGGATAGCGGGTCGCGATGGCACCGCGGCCGTCGACGAAGCGAGCCGCGACCAGGCCCCGCTGCTCGAGCGCCGCGAGCCGGTGCTCGTCGAGCTCGGCCCTGCCCTCGCCGTGCGAGGTGGCGACCGGGATGCGCGAGCCCACCATGTCGCGGAAGAAGATCGATGGGCTCGGCTCGATCCGGACCATGACCAGACGCGCTTCGAACTGCTCGGAGCGGTTGCGCACGAAGCGCGGCCAGCCGGCGGCGCCCGGTAGCTGGTCGGCGAGATCGGCGAGCGCCTGGCAGCCGTTGCAGACGCCGAGCATGAAGGTATCGCGGCGCGACGTGAACCGGGCGAGCGCTTCGCGCGCGCGCTCGTTGTAGCGGAACGTGGCCGCCCAGCCGCGGCCGGCGCCGAACACGTCGCCGAACGAGAACCCGCCGCAGGCCACGGCGCCCGCGCAGTCGGAGAGGTCGGCGCGCCCGGCGACGAGGTCGGTCATGTGGACATCGATCGCGTCGAAGCCAGCGCGGGTGAACGCAGCGGCCATCTCGATCTGGCCGTTGACGCCCTGCTCGCGCAGGATCGCGACCCGCGGCCGCGCGCCGGTGGCGATCGCCGGCGCGGCCGCCGGATCAAACGTCAGCTCCGCGGTCAGGCCGACGGCGTCGGGATCGAGGCGCGCCGCGTGCTCCTCGGTCGCGCACACCGGGTCATCGCGCCGCACGGCCATCTGGTGGCTGACGTGCGACCACCGGGCGCGCAGCGCCGAGCGCGCGGCATCGACGACAAGCGCGCCGCCATGCGCGATCCGGACCCGATCGCCGGCGACCGCGCGGCCGATCGGGAGGACGCGCGCGCCGGCGCCGGTGAGCTGGGCGCGGACATGCTCGACATCGCGCGGGGCGACCTCGACGATCGCGCCGAGCTCTTCGCTGAACAGCGCCGCGAATGGGTCGGGGTCGACCGCGGTCGCGTCGAGCTCGAGCCCGAGCCCGGCCGCGAACGCCATCTCGAGCGCGCTGACCACCAGGCCGCCGTCGGAGCGGTCGTGGTAGGCCGCGAGCCGCCGCTCGGCGACCAGCTCCTGGAGCACGCCGTAGCACGCGGCCAGGCGGTGCGGCTCGTCGAGATCGGGCGGCGCGTCGCCGAGCTGGCCGAACACCTGGGCCAGGCACGACGCGCCGAGCCGATGCTTGGCCGACAGCTCGACGAGCAGGAGCTGGTGGCCGCCGCCGCGCAGCTCGGGCGTCACCGCGAGGCGCGCGTCGTTGATGGGGCCGAACGCGGTGACCACGAGGGTCACGGGCGAGACGACGGTGCGGCGCGCGCGGCCGTGGTCGCCAGGCGCGTCCCAGACCGTGCGCATCGACATCGAGTCCTTGCCGACGGGGATCGCGACGCCGAGCGCGCGTGCGCACTCGCTGGCCGCGCGGACCGCGGCGTACAGGCGCGCGTCCTCACCGGGGTGGCCGGCGGCCGCCATCCAGTTGCACGACAGCTTGATGCGCGACAGCGGGCCGATCGGCGCCGCGGCCAGATTCGCAATCGCCTCGGCGATCGCCATGCGCGACGCCGCCGCGGCATCGAGCAGCGCGATCGGCGGCCGCTCACCGAGCGCGATGACCTCGCCGGCGGTGGTGTCGAAGCCGGCCAGGGTCAGCGCGCAGTCGGCGACCGGGACCTGGAAGCGGCCGATCATCGGATCGCGCGAGATCATGCCGCCGACGGTGCGGTCGCCGATCGTCACCAGGAACGTCTTGTCGGCGACGGTCGGCAGGCCGAGCACGCGATCGAGCGCTTCGGCGACGCTGGCGCCGCCCAGGTCGAGCGCGGCCGCCCGCGGCGCCACCGGCTCGGCGCGGCGCACCATGCGCGGCGGCTTGCCGAGCACCAGCTCGAGCGGCAGGTCGATCGGGCGCTGCGCCGGAGCGCGGGCATCGCTCAGCACCAGACGGCCGTCGGCGCTCGCGGTTCCGACCTGGGCCCACGGGGCGCGCTCGCGCGCGCACAGCGCCGCGACCTCGTCGAGCCGCTCGGGCGCGATCGCGAGCACGTAGCGCTCCTGCGCCTCGTTGCACCACAGCTCGAGCGGCGACAGATCGGGCTCGCCGGTCGGGATCGCGCGCAGCTCGAGACGCGCGCCCAGGCCGGCGTCGTGCACCAGCTCGGGGAGCGCGTTCGACAGCCCACCCGCGCCGACGTCGTGGATCGACAGGATCGGGTTGCGATCGCCCATCGCCCAGCAGCGGTCGATCACTTCCTGGCAGCGCCGCTGGATCTCGGGGTTGTCGCGCTGCACCGACGCGAAGTCGAGATCCTCGGCCGATGCGCCCTGCGCGAGCGACGACGCCGCCCCGCCGCCGAGACCGATCAGGAACGCCGGACCGCCGAGCACGATCAGCGCGGCGCCCGCGGGGATCGGCGCCTTCGCGACGTGGCCCGGGCGGACCGCGCCGATGCCGCCGGCGAGCATCACCGGCTTGTGATAGCCGCGCGCCACGCGGTCGTCGCCGGGCTCTGCGAGCTCGAACGTGCGGAAGTAGCCGAGCACCGCCGGCCGGCCGAACTCGTTGTTGAATGCGGCGCCGCCGAGCGGCCCCTCGGTCATGATGTCGAGCGCGCTCGCGATCCGCCCCGGCGAGCCGATCCAGCGCTCGGGCGGCGATTCCCACGGCTCGGGCGCGCCCGGCAGACGCAGGTCCGACACCGTGAAGCCGACCAGCCCCGCCTTGGGCTTGGCCCCGCGGCCGGTCGCGCCCTCGTCGCGGATCTCGCCACCCGAGCCGGTCGACGCGCCGGGGAACGGCGAGATCGCCGTGGGATGGTTATGGGTCTCGACCTTGCCGAGGATGTGCGACGGCTCGCGGTGGCCGCGGTACACGCCGTCGGCGTCGGGGAAGAAGCGCTCCGCGACCACGCCCTCGACGACGGCCGCGTTGTCCTTGTACGCCGACAGCACGCCCTCGGGCGCGTGCTGGGTCGACAGCTTGATCAGCTGGAACAGCGACAGCGTCTGGCGCTCACCGCCGACGTGAAACTCCGCGTTGAAGATCTTGTGCCGGCAGTGCTCGCTGTTGGCCTGCGCGAACATCATCAGCTCGATGTCGGTCGGATCGCGCGCGAGCTCGCGGTAGCGGTCGACCAGGTACGCGATCTCGTCCTCGGACAGGGCCAGCCCGAGCCGCACGCTCGCCTCGCGCAGCGTCCCCGCCGCGTCGGCGCCCAGGCGCACGAAGCCGAGCGGCCGGGGTGCCCCACCGTGCTTCCCCAGCGTCTCGAGCTGTGCCTCGTCGAGGATCACGCTCTCGGTCATCCGGTCCGCGAGCGCACCGCCGAGCGCGTGCACCGACAGCTGGCTGCCGGTCGCGACATAGGCGATGCCGCGCTCGATCCGCTCGATCGCGGCGAGCCCGCAGACGTGCGCGATGTCGGTCGCCTTCGATGACCACGGCGACGTCGTACCGATCCGCGGCGTGACAAAGAAGGTCATGGTCTCGACCGACCCAGCCGGGCTGACCGACGGACCCGCGTCATCGAGTGGCCCGTAGGCAAGCATCTCGTCGAGCTGCTGGCTCTCCGCGGCCTCCAGCGGCCGCGACGTCCACACCAGGTGCACCCAGTGGGCGGTCAGCGCCGAGAGCCCGGGACATACCGCGCGGCCCTTGGCCAGCGCACGCGCCTGCCGGGCAACGCTGAGCGCCGCCCGGCCAGGGACGATCATGCGGCCCCCAGCGCGGCCGCGATCCGCGGCACGGGGTCCCGCGGATCGGGAGCGAACATCTCACCGGTGACCAGCTCGTAGGCCGCGATGTAGCGGCGCGCGGCCTCGACGCGCACGTCGTCGGGCATCACCGGCGGCGGGCCATCGCCCGACCAGTGCGCCTCGTTGGCGAGCCAGCGCCGCACGTACTCCTTGTCGAGCCCGCGCGGCTCCTCTCCACGCGCGAGCCGCGCCTCGTAGTCGTCGGCATGCCAGTAGCGCGACGAGTCCGGCGTGTGGATCTCGTCGATCACGACCAGCTGGTCGCCGTCGGGCCGGCTGCGGTCGAGCCCGATCTCGTACTTGGTGTCGGCGAGGATCAGCCCGCGCGTCGCGGCGTGGCGCTGACCTGCGGCAAACAGCGCCGCGGCCAGCTCGGCCGCGCGGTCGAACAGCGCCGGCGAGATCCGCCCCATCGCGAGCAGCTCCTCGCGCGACACCGAGACGTCGTGATCGCCCTTGGCCGCCTTGGTCGACGGGGTCAGGATCGCCTGGGGCAGCGGCTGGTTCTTGCGCATGCCCTCGGGCAGCCGGTGCCCGCAGAACGTGCGCGCCCCCGCCTCGTACGCCTTCCAGATCGACGTCGACGTCACGCCGGTCAGGTACGCGCGCATCACCAGCTCGACGGGCAGCGGCTCGCACTCGCGCGCCACGAGCACGTTGGGATCGGGCACGCGCAGCGCGTGGTTGGGCGCGATCGACGCCGTCTTGTCGAACCAGAACTGCGTCAGCTGGTTCAGCACCTGGCCCTTGAACGGGATCGTGCCGACCACGGCGTCGAACGCGCTCAGCCGATCGGTCACGATCAGGATGCGCTCGCGCCGCTCGGCGTCGATCAGGCAGTCGCGCACCTTGCCGTCGTAGCGCTCGAGTCGGCGCCCGCCGACCGCGTGGAACGGCGTGACATCGAGCGTGCGCCCGAGCTGGGCGCGCAGGGCGGCATCGAGTGCGTCGGTCACGAGAGCCTCCCGAGCGCACGCTCCAGGATCGCTGGTGCGTGGCGCAAGTGATGATCGAGGTCGAACAGCGCGTCGAGCTGCCCCGCGTCGAGCCGCGCGGCGATCTCGGGGTCGGCGCCGAGCAGCGCGCGGAACCGCCCCGGCATCGCACCGACGTGCCCCGCCGCCGCAGCCTCGTGGATCGCCGCGAGCGCCGCGCGCTGGACCATCTCGTACGCCGCCTGGCGCGGCAGCCCGGTGCGCACGAGCGCGAGCAGCACGGCCTCGGAGAAGTACAGCCCGCCCGTGCGGTCGAGGTTGGCGCGCATCCGGCTCGGATGCACCACGAGGCCCTCGACGAGGCCGGTCGCGCGCGCGGTCATGAAATCCGCCAGGATCGTGGCGTCGGGCAGCGCGATGCGCTCGACGCTCGAGTGCGAGATATCGCGCTCGTGCCACAGCGCCACGTCCTCGAGGCCGGCCTGCGCATACGACCGCAACAGGCGCGCGAGGCCGCACAGGTTCTCGCTCAGGATCGGGTTCTTCTTGTGCGGCATCGCCGAGCTGCCCTTCTGGCCCGCGCCGAACCCCTCCTCGGCCTCGCCGACCTCGGTGCGCTGCCAGTGCCGGACGCCGAGCCCGATCTGCTCGATCGCCGTGCCGAGCAGCGCGATCGCGCCCAGCACCTCGGCGTGGCGATCGCGCGCGACGATCTGGGTCGCCACGGTCTCGGGCCAGAGGCCCAGCTCGCCGAGCGCCTCGGCTTCGATCTCGGGGTCGAGGTTGCCGTACACGCCGACCGCCCCGGCGATCTTGCCGACGGCGATCGTGTGCGCCGCATGGGCGAGCCGCTCGGCCGCACGGGCGACCTCGGCGTACCAGCGCGCGAACACCAGGCCGGCGGTGATCGGCTCGGCGTGAATGCCGTGCGACCGGCCGATCATCGGCGTGCGCGCATGCTCCCGCGCGCGCTTGGCCAGCGCGGCCTCGAGCTTGCCGACCGCGTCGAGGATACGCTCGAGCGCGCGCACGGTCTGGATCGCCAGCGTGGTGTCGAGCACATCGGAGGACGTCATGCCCAGGTGCAGCCAGCGCGCGGGCTCGCCGGCGAGCTCCTCGACGTGGGTCAGAAACGCAATGACGTCATGCCGCGTCGTCGCCTCGATCGCGAGGATGCGCATGGGGTCCAGCTTGCCGGCCGCGGCGGCGCTCACGCGCTCGGCCGTTCCCGCAGGCACGCTCCCCGCGCGCTCCATCGCCCGGCACACCGCGAGCTCGACCTCGAGCCACAGCTCGAAGCGCGCTTTATCGTCCCACAGCGCGGCGAGCTCGGGTCGACTGTAGCGTGGGATCATCGTGAGCGTCCGCCGCCCTTTTACCCAGTTCGCGCGCAGCCGGCAAGACGCAATCCCACGTCGGGGATCGCCGAGCCCCGGTCAGCGTCCAGCGACGAGCCAGATCGCGAGCATGATCGCGCAGGCCAGCATGATCGCGATGCAACCCCAGATGACGTTGTCGACCAGCCGGCGATTGCGCGCCTTCTTCGGGTCGCGCGGCGGCGCGAGGTGCCCGAGGCCGACCGGCGGCGTATCGTGGCGCCGCGCCTCGGCGATCGACCGAAGCTGGACCTTGACCGCCCGCCGCTCGTCGGTCCGCGGCTTGCGCGGTGCGGACGCGTCCTTCATCGAGATCATCCGGAGCGGCTCGCTGCGCTCGGCGCGTGCCGTGACCTCGGTCGGCGTGGCCTGCTCGATCGGTCGCGGCCCCGACTGCGGCAGGTCGACGCGCGTCGCTGCCGCATCGTCGATCACCTGCAGCGTCGGCCGCGACGCGACGTCGCCCTCGAAGCGCTCCCCGATCTTGTCGGTCGGCCGCCGGGAGCGGTCGGTCATCGCCCCGTCGATCCGAAGCCGCCCGCACCGCGCGCGGTGGCCGGAAGCTCCTCGACCTCGCACAGCTCCGCCTGCACGACCGGCGCGATCACCATCTGCGCGATACGCTGGCCGGGGTCGATCCGCACCGCCCGGTTGCCGTGGTTGATGACCAGGACGATCAGCGGCCCCGTATAGTCGGCGTCGATCGTCCCCGGCGAGTTGACCAGGGTGACACCGTGCTCGCGCGCGAGCCCCGAGCGCGGCCGGACCTGGGCCTCGTAGCCCTCGGGCAGCTTGATCGCCAGCCCGGTCGCGATCGCCGCGCGCGCGCCGACCGCGAGCTCGAGCGGCGCGTCGAGCGCGGCGCTGAGGTCGAGCCCGGCCGCGTGCGCCGTCATGTAGCGCGGCACCACCGCGTCGGGCCTGAGCTTCCGGATCAGCACGCGCGGCGGCACGCGGCCATCGTAAACCAACTGCGTCAGATGATGTAGTTGTGAATCTCTTCAGGGCCCGGGTTGGCGTCGAGCGCCTCGCGCCGCGACAGGCGGATCTTGCCGTCGCGATCGACCTTGATGCACTTGACCACCACCTCGTCGCCCTCGGACAGCACGTCCTCGACGGCGCGGATGCGCTCCTTGGCGACCTCGGAGATGTGGAGCAGCCCGTCGGTCCCCGGCATGATCTCGACGAACGCGCCGATCTCGACGATCTTCTTGACAATGCCGTTGTAGAACTGGCCGACCTCGGGCTCCATGGTCAGGCCCGAGATCAGGGCCTGGGCCTGCTCGATCGCCTTGGAGTTCGACGACGCGATCGACACCACGCCGTTGTCGGCGATGTCGATCTGGGCGCCGGTCTGCTCCTGGATCGCGCGGATCGTCTTGC
>DATIPJ010000941.1:0-20556 GCA_035472155.1 Kofleriaceae bacterium | reverse complement strand
GACGGCGCGTGGCGCGAGCACGAGCTCGCCCGCCAGTGCAAGGCCAGTCACCAGAACGCGATGTTCATCGTCCCCGACGCCCCGGCCGGCAACGAGGACGAGGTCCAGTGGCCGGCGCTCAAGGATCTGCGCCACGCGGTGACCCGCGCCAACATCCATCTCCCCGACGGACCAGTCGTGGTCATCGGCCACTCCGGCGCGTTCCGCACCGTGATGCAGTGGGTCGACCACCGGCTCGTCGACCAGATCATCCTGCTCGACGCGCTGTACGCCGGCGAGGCCGCGTTCGACGAGTTCATCGCCAGCGGCAAGCGCGCCGACGACCACAAGCTGATCGTCGTCGCGGCGAGCACGGCCGAGGAGTCGTCGAGCTTCGCGCGGCGCTACAAGTTTGCCGTCGCCCGCGAACGGATGCCGTCGGCCGTGGCCGGGTTCACGCGGCGCGAGCGCGGCGCCAAGCTGCTGTACATCCGCTCGCAGTTCGAGCACATGGCGATCGTGACCAGTGGGAAGGTGATTCCGACGCTGCTGCGCGTGACGCCGCTCAAGGCGCTGTAGTCGCCGGCGCGACGCGGCCGTGCGGCCTCGCACAGGTGGCGTTGCGGAGACGGCGGCAGCGGCCGGCGATGTTGTCGCGCGACGGTATTTTCTCGATGGCGCTCTGGTAGCATGCAGCGTGGCCGTTCTCATCGCGATTCCCGGCAGTGAAGAGCATGCTCGCCGAGTCGGCACCCGGCTCGGGCTCCCGGTCGTCGTCCCCGAGTTGCGGCAGTTTCCCGACGGCGAGCTGTACATCCGCATCCAGGACCCGCTCGACGATGACGTGGCCATCGTCGGCAACGCGAGCAGCGACAACTTCCTGCGCGTCGCCTTCATCGCGGCCACCGCGCGCGACCTCGGGGCCAAGCGCGTCGGCCTGATCGCGCCATACCTTGCCTACATGCGCCAGGACATCCGGTTCAATCCCGGCGAGGGCGTCACCGCGCGCTACTTCGCGCGCCTGGTGTCGGGCACGGTCGACTGGCTGGTGACCGTGGATCCGCACCTCCATCGCCTCGATGCGCTCGAGACCGTCTACACGATCCCGACGACGATCGCGCGCGCGGCCCCGGCGATCGCGCAGTGGATCGCCGCCGAGATAGAGCACCCGGTTCTGATCGGCCCCGACGCCGAGAGCGTGCAGTGGGTATCCGCGGTCGCCGAGCGCTGCGGCGCGCCGTTCGTCATCCTCGAGAAGACCCGGCGCGGCGATCGCGACGTGTCGGTCACCGCCCCGGGCGCCGGCCCCGGTGGCGCGTGGAACGGCCACACCCCGGTCGTGATCGACGACATCGTGTCGACGGGCCGGACGATGATCGAGGCGACGCGCCAGCTGCGCGCGGCCGGCAGCGCCGCTCCGATGTGCGTCGCGATCCATGCGGTGTTCGCCGACGCGCTGCACGACGAGCTGATCGGTGCCGGGGCCCGCGGCATCGTCACCTGCAACACGATCGCCCACACGACCAACCGGATCTGCGTCGGGGACCAGCTCGCCGCCGCGGTTCGCGAGCGGCTGCTGCGACCGGCATAGGCCGCAGCACCGCCCTGGCACCGCGGTTCGCGATATCGTCGCTGCGTGGCGATCGACATCCCGACTCCCGAGGCGATCAACGAGTTCTTTGCGCGCGAGTTCCCGTCGGCATCGCTGGACGGCCATCGCTGCATCGAGACCGGTCCGGGGCTCGCGGTCGCGCGCTGGCCGTACAACCCGACGATGCTGCGCCCGGGTGGCCTGATCTCCGGGCCGACTCAGTTCGCCCTCGCTGACGTGGCATTTTGGTTCATGACGTTCACCGTGCTCGGCCTCGCGCCGATGGCCGTGACGTCCGAGATCTACATCTCGTTCCTGCGGCCCGCGGTCGGCGGCGACCTGATCGCGCGCTGCGAGCTCTTGCGCGCGGGCAAGACGGCGATCAAGGGCACTGTGCGCCTGTGGGTCGACGGCGCGCCCGACAAGCCGGTCTCATTTGTCACCGGCTCGTACATCCAGCTCAAGTAACGCGCGGTCTGCTACGACTTCAAGATGGAAGCTGCGGCGGTCGATCCGCATCGCGCCAAGGTCGCGCGGATCGCGCGGCAGCTGCGCGATCGCACGAGCAGCCGCCCGGTCTCGCTACGCAAGAAGTCCGTCGCGCACCAGGTGCCCAAGCCGCACGACCTGCGGCACCGCGATGACAAGATCGACATCAGCGACCTGACCGAGATCCTCTCGATCGACCCGGTGCGGCGCGTCTGCGTCGCCGAGTCCGGCGTCACGTTCGTCGATCTGGTCCGCGCGACGCTCGCGCACGGCCTGGCGCCGATCGTCGTGCCCGAGCTCAAGACGATCACGATCGGCGGCGCGGTCGCCGGCTGCTCGATCGAATCGATGTCGTTCGTGCACGGCGGCTTCCACGACACCTGCCTCGAGTACGAGGTGATCACGGCGACCGGCGATGTCCTGATCTGCACGCCCGACAACGAGCATCAGCTGATCTTCCAGATGATGCACGGCACGTTCGGCACGCTCGGCATCGTCGCGCGGCTCGCGTTCAAGCTCATCCCGGCCAAGCCGTACGTGCGCCTGCGCTACGAGACCCACGCCAGCATCGCCGACTACCAGGCTGCGATCCGCGGGCACTTCGAGGCGCGCGACGTCGACTTCATGGACGGCATCATCCACTCGCCGACCTGCCACGTGCTGGCGACCGGCGACTTCATCGACCGCGCGCCGTACACCAGCGACTACAGCTGGATGAAGATCTACTACCAGAGCACGCGGACGCGGACCGAGGATTACCTCACCACGCCGGACTACTTCTTTCGCTACGACCGCGGCGTCACCAACGTGCGGCCGCGGTCGTTCGTCGGTCGGCTCCTGCTCGGCAAGGTGCTCGCGTCGTCGCAGTGGCTGCGGCTCGGCGAGAAGCTGCGCTGGCTGCTGCGCTCGGAGCGCCCGACGATCACGCTCGACGTGTTCGTGCCGTTCTCGCGCGTCCCCGAGTTCCTCGCGTGGTACGAGCGCGAGTTCCAGTTCTATCCGCTGTGGTGCGTGCCGTACCGCCGCGTGCGCGACTACGAGTGGCTCGACGACGCGTTCTACCGTGCGATGCCCGATGCGCTGTTCCTCGACCTCGCGATCTACGGCATGCGGCAGCGCGGGCCAGCCAACTACCACCGGTTGATGGAGCACAAGCTGCGCGAGCTCGGCGGCATCAAGACCCTGATCGCCCACAACTACTACGATGAGAGCGAGTTCTGGTCGATCTGGAACAAGGCCAACTACGATGCAGTGAAGGCGATCACCGATCCCCGGAATGTATTTCGCGACCTCTATACCAAGACGTGCAAGACGGTGATGGGCAAGGAATGACCAGGTCCATCAGCTCGCGTGGCGGTTATCGACCAGGCGGAGCTGCGGCGTGAGCTGCGCAGGCAGGTCATAGCACTCGAAGCGCTTGCCGCCCGGTGTGCGCACCTGAGTCTCGATCACAACCGGCACGCGCAGCGAATTGAGCACCAGGCAGTGCTGCTTGGCGTCTTCGAGCGTCGCCTCCACGCGGTCGACGTTGCCGGCCACCTCCATGTCGAGCTCGAGCACGATCGACGTGAAGCAGAGTCCCTCGGGTGTGTGCTCTACCGTGCCGCTCACCTTGGCGTCCCATGCGCGGATCTCGATGCCGTCGCGCGCTGCAAAGGTCTCGAACGTCGTCAACATGCAGAGGCTGAGCGAGGACAGCAGCATGTGCTGCGGAGACCGCGCGGCCAGGTCACCATCGCGCTCCGATGACGGCGCGCCGTGCAGCACAGGACGGGGCGGAACCTCCATCCGTGCGCGCGCCGCGGCCGTACTACTCAGCGAAGCGCTGTAACTGTGGGGAAGGGGGACCGGCATGCCGGGAGAACGAGCAGGAACTGATCCAATCCCGGAACTATCCTTCGCGTGCGCTCACGTCACGGCGATGAGGCCGATGTCATCGCCAGCACGTGATCGGTGCGCGGTCCCGCATGGTGAGACAACGACTGACGAGCGATGAGCATGTGCGACTGTGCGATCCTGCGCGCGCTCCGTGGCACGGGCGCTGCAACTGTGAAGGGATATGCACCAGATCGAGCGAACAAAGTCGCGACGGTTGCGCTGGATTGGCAGCGTCGCGAATCGCGCGATCTCGGCGATCGTCTCAGTGGCTCACCGATTTGGCGCGCCTACGCTCGTCGGTGTGCCGGTGAGCGCGGCGATCCTGACACGCGTGGTGGCTGTGCGCCCCGAGCAAACGCTCGATGAGGCGGCGCAGCTGCTCGTGACAGGGCGCCACGACCTGTTGCCCGTGGTCGATCACGGTGAGCCGGTCGCAGTGCTCACGCGGCAAGACGTAGCCACCGGGCTCGAGCGCATGGGACCGCACGCACGTGTCATCGCCGTGCCGTCGCACCACGTGGTGACGGTCGTGGCCAACGAGCCGCTTGCGCATGTGCTCGAGCGCCTGCAGGAGATGCCCGATGCCGTTGCTGTGGTCGTCGATCACAGTGGGCCGGTCGGCGTGCTCACCGAGAAAGCTCTGATCGCGTATCTCGATCGCGCATCGCGCTCGACGTGATGCACACCCATCCCCTCGGGAAACCGGCGTAGCCCGCCTCACCGCAGGCGTGTGCGCTTTCGTGTGCTGTCACCCTCCGCGGCGATCCGACACGCGTGTTGGAATGCTGTTGGGAGGACGCCCGCCGTTTGGTTGAACCATCTCGACGGCTCACCGACGATGAGCGCGCGATGATTCCAACCACGTCAACTACGGCGACGGCACGCAGCGCGCGCACATCGACTTCCAGTACACGCCGGCCAGCGGCATCCCGGCGCGCTTCACCGGCGTGTTTCACGATGCGATCGAGGCCGGTTCCCTCGTGATCCACACGGGCGTCGACGTCGCGAGCCCAGGCCCGTACCTGATCGACGCCAATCTGTTCGACGCCACCGATCAGCCGGTGGCGTGGACGCGCTTCAAGGGCGACCTCGCTGCAGGCGCCCAGGACGCGCCGCTCGTGTTCTTCGGCAAGGTCATCGTCGATGCCGGCGCACACGGGCCGTTCCACATCGGCCAGCTGCGCGGTGCGCGCTATGCGCTGGGCCGCGATCCCGACCTCGAGCAGATGCCGCCGTTCGTGGGGGCGTTCACGACCCGCCCGGTTCGCACCGACGAGCTCTCCAGCGCCGAATACGACAGCCCCGACAAGCAGCGCATGATCGATCTACTGACCAACGACCGCACGCATCGCGGCGGCGCCGGCAGCGGCGCCCCCGCTGGCCCTCGCTGACCTCACACGGGACGCTAGGGCGTCAGGAAGTTCAGCTGTTCGGGAAGCGGGAGGGAGATCGGGGTCTCGAACAGCGGGCCGGGGCCGTCGGGATCGATGGTGAGGGCGCCGTCGGTCGCGAAGAACGTGGCGATCTGAGCTTGGGCCTGGAGCGAGACCGCGACGGCGCCGGCGGGCGAGAACGTGTTCAGGAAGGTGTGGGGGTAGATCGGCGGAGCGATCGATGGGGGGAGTGGTCGCGGCTGGGTGGCGTAGAACAGATCGGTGCGGAAGAAGGTCGTGCGATCGGCGAGGTCGCCGGCGCGCACGATCGCGGTTTGCGTCGGGTTGGGGACGATCTGGTCGCCCTTGGCGAACTGGATGATGACGGACTTGGCGCGCACGCCGGGGAGTGGCGACTTGCGCACGTGGGGGGCGTAGCTGACCGGGTCGCCGACCTGCGCGGCCCAGTGGCTGCGATCGATGAACTGCTGCACGGCCATCGCGCCTGGGACCTGGTTGATGCGCGGCGGCTCGTCGCGCAGCGGGATGTTCTCGACGACCTGCGCGCCCGGGGTGGCGCCGGAGGGGTTGTTGAGCAGGCCGCGCAGCGCGATGCCCGGGGCGAACAGCGACTCGCGGAAGAACGGGCTCAGGCGGATGATCTCGATCCCGGGGCCGCCCGGGACGTTCGGTGCGCCGACGCGGACGTCGGGCTCGATCGCGAGGAACATCGTGCCGTAGATGCCGCCGAACGACTGGCCCGTGTAGTAGATGCGCGCCGGATCGAGGTCGGCGCGGCCGTCGCCGTCGACGTCGATGCCGGCCTGGACCTCGCGCACGAGCTGCATCAGGTCGGTGATGGTTTGCCGCAGGCCGTCGGTGCTGCCGCGCAGCGTGTTGGGGCGCACGGCGCTCACGCCTTCGGTGCCGTCGATCGTCCCGTCGGCGTTCTGGTCGATGCCGCGACCGCCCGATGGGAAGGTGACGGAGGTTGTGGGCGTGGTCACCGTGATGGTGCCGAGCGCGCCGCCGCCGTGACCGACGACGTTGATCGCCAGGGTCGCGATGCCTTGCGCGGCCAGGGTGCCCGCGACGGTGAAGGGCAATCCTTCGCGGCTGTCGCCGAAGCCGTGGCCGACGATGGCGACTGGCCAGCCCTTGGCGGGCTTCGGCGTCGAAGGCGTGAACAGGCTGAAGTAGATCGTGCTCGCGCCGTGGGTGACGGGCCTGCCGGTGCGCGTGCCGATCGGCGTGATGAACGCGTCCTGCGTCAGGTAGTTGGGCGACGAGAACCGGCCGTAGGCGAGCTGTCCGATCGCGCCCGTTCCGGGGAGCGCGCCGGCGAGGAGGATGGTGGGCAGCGGGTTGTCGACGAAGGCGGCGGTGCCGACCTGGCGATGCTGGATCGCCGAGACGGCGGCGCTGAACGGGAACACGGCGCGCTCGCCGTGCGAGCCGATCGCGAAGTCGACGCGCGCGACACGCGCGGCCTTGACCTGGTTGCGGATCTTCTCGAGCACCGAGGTGGTGCTGAGCGTGGTGAACACGGTGGCCGCGATGACGCGGTCGTGGTGATGCGCGTGCGTCGCCTCCAGTGCGTCGAGCGCGTCGTCGTCGAATCCGCCCGCGGACAGCGCGCGGCCGTTCGCGTCGCGCACGCCGCTGGTCACGACGAAGGCGTAGCGCGTGTGCGGATCGAGCAGCTCGTCCGACTCCGCGTGCAGGGTGAGCGAGGCGGGGTCCCAGACGATCTGGTTGATGCCTACCTTGTGGCCGAACGAGCCGCCGCCGAGCGTGCTGCCCAGGCTGACCAGGAAGATCGTGTCGCTGTTGGCGCTCGCGACGTCGATCGGGCCGCTGAACGGCACCGAGAGCCGCGGCTGCGAATTGAAGCCGTCGAGCGTGTTGAGGACGTCGATGTCCTCGCACGCGACCGGCTGCGCATGGCAGTCGGGCTTCGGCAGGCGAACGCGCTGAAAGGTGTTCTGCGTGAAGTCGAGCACCGTGAAGCGGTCGCTGGGAAACAGCGTCCGCGCAGGGTCTCGGTGGTCGGAGAGCACGCGCACGCCGCCCGCGAATGCGGACGGTGGCAGCGACATCAAGGCGACCGCGAAGGCAGCACGACGAGCGATACGGCGCATAGGACCTCCTGACGCGCCGACGGGCGAAAGCGATGTCGGTTCCATGAAATCGCGATCAGGTCGCCGAGCGCGCGCGCACGATACCGCGCAGCGGCGCACGTTGGTCGCCGGAAGCGCGCCCCAAGCCCCAGGAGATGATCAACCCCGCGAGATCCGGAGTGCTGTCAGGGCGCGGGGGCCGGGCCCCAGTCGATGCCGGTGGCGGCGCCGCTCCAGACCTTGACGGCCTTGCCGCTGCCGTCGGCGTTGGCGATGAAGACGCCCTGGCCGGCGCGCGCGAAGGCGATGGCGCGGCCGTTGGGAGAGAACGCCGGCTCCTCGTTGGAGCCTTCGTTCTGCGTGATGCGAACCGTGGACTTGGCGTCGAGGTCGAGGGTGACGATGTCGTAGACGCCGTTGTCGCGCGTGGTGTACGCGATGATGTGCTTGCCCGCGCGGGGTGACCAGGTGGGCGTGGTGTTGTAGCTGCCGTTGAACGAGACCTGGCGCGCGGCGCCGCCCGAGGCCGAGACGACAAAGATCTGCGGGCCGCCGTTGCGGTCGCTGACGAACGCGAGCTGGCTGCCGTCGGGCGACCACGCCGGCGAGGTGTCGATCGCCTTCTCGTTGGTGATCCGACGGACGATGCTGCCGTCGGCGGAGTTGATCACGTAGATCTCGGGGTTGCCGTCCTTCGAGAGCGTGAGCGCGATCTGCTTGCCGTCGGGCGACCACGACGCGCCCGTGTTCATTCCGCGCTGCACGGAGAGCTGCGCCGGCCGCCCGCCGCCCGCCGGGGCGACGTAGAGGTCGGGGTTGTTGCGCATGAAGGACGTGTAGGCGATCTTGCCGCCCGACGGAGACCACGACGGCAGGATGTTCTGCGAGCTGTTGTTCGAGATCTTGTAGGCATTCTTGCCGTCGAAATCCATCGCCCAGATCGCGCTCGTGCCCGCGCCCTTGGCGATGAACGCGAGCTTGGAGCCGAAGAAGCCGGGCTCGCCCGTGTAGTACTTGAAGACCTCGTTGCACCAGCGGTGCGCGATCGTGCGGACGTTCCCGCTGAGCGGATACGTCTTGTGGAGGACCGACGTCGTGCCCTTCGAGATCTCGTAGAGCCGGAACTCGATCTCCGTCGGGCTGACCCGGTACTTGATCACGCCGAACGCGCCCACGTCTTTCCACTTCTGTGGATCGATCGTCAGGCCCTCGGCCTTCTGGTCGGCGAGGAAGCTCTGCGGATCGAGCACCTTGAAGACGCTCGCCACGGAGAGGTCGAACGAGGCGGTCTGCGCGATCTCGCGCGCCACACCGGCATCGCCATCGACGGCCATCGGGACGGCGATCGGGTACAGCACGCGCTTGGCGCCGCTGACGTCGATCACCACAGGGCCGCTCGGCTCATCGGCGCGCGCGCGCTGGGGGGCGACGGCGATCAGACCGAACGCCCCGGCGCACACCGCGAGCAGGGCGGCCGCTACTGATTTGGGTTGAATCGAAAACATACCCATTTCTTGATCACGCCGAGTTGCTCGGTCGGAACCGGCTGCGGTTTCTCGTTGCGCGCCTTCTGCGTGGCCTTCATGGCTCGCTGCACCGAATCATCGAGGGTCTCGTCGCCGCTGGGGGTGTCGAACTTGACGGCCACAATCTTGCCATCGCCCTCGATGTGAATGCACCCCACTGCGGCACCGTTCACCTTGGAGATCTGCGGAATCTCCCAGACCTGGTGGAAGTCGGCGACGAGGTTCTGCCAGTAGGGGTTGCCCGCGTTGAGCGGCGCGAAGCCCTTCTCGCTGCCGTCGAACGTGCCGATGTCGGTGGTCGGCTTGGCGCCCGGCTGCGCCTCGTCGTCGGTCGGATGCTTGAACTTCGACAGGTCGATGGGCTTATCGTCCTTGGGAGGCGGCTTCTTCTCCTCGGGCTTCTTCTCTGGCGGCTTCTTGTTCTCGTCGCGCGAGACGCCTTCGGGCTTGGGCGGTGGCTCGGGGGTCTTGAGCTCCTTCTGGGGCTGGACCTTCTTCTCGGCCTTCTTCGCGAGCGAGGCCTCGATCGTCATCATCTCCTTGAGCGGAGGCACCGGGTCGACCTCGGCGGCCTCGGTCAGGTACAGCGTGCCGCCGAACAGCACGAGCGTGAGAACGATGGTTCCCACGAGCGCGTATCCGTGCAGCTGGCTGTTGTTGAGGCTCATGAGGTTCCAAACGCGCCAGCTCAGGGCTTGGCCTTTTGATCGAGGTCAGACAACTTCAGGTGTTCGCTGGGGTCCGTGAGCATCATCACCTTCTCGACGCCCGCGGCCTTGGCGACCGCCATGGCGGTGATGACCACGCCGTACGGAAGGCTGGTATCGGCTTCGATGTAGAGAGCACCCTCGCGCTTCACACGCTCGTTCGCCTTGAGCTTGGCTTCGAGAGTTTGCCACGTCACCGGCGTTCCGCCGAGGAAGATCTCGGAGGACTTCTTGATCGACATGACCAGCTTGCCCTCGGGGTCATCGACGTTGGGCGCGGCGGTCTGCGGAAGCTGCAGGTCGACGCCGGTGGTGTTCATCATCGGCGCGGTGATCATGAAGATGATCAGGAGGACGAGCATGACGTCGACGAACGGCGTCACGTTGATCTCCGAGTTCAGCTCGTCGCTACCGCCGGTCCTCATTGCCATACGGTGGTCCCGTGCTCCGTCACCGCAGGAAGTGACGCTTGATGATGTTCAGGTAGTCCTGCTCGAACATGTCCATCTCCGAGCGCAGGACGCGGATGCGGCGCGTGAAGTAGTTGTAGGCCATCACGGCGGGGATCGCGGCGACCAGGCCGATCGCGGTGGCGAACAGCGCCTCGGCGATGTGCGGCCCCACGGTGGCGAGCGACGCCGCCGCCGGCTTGGCGGCGCCGGTCGCGGTCGGATCGGGCGCGATGTCGATGAACGCGAACAGGATGCCCATGACCGTGCCGAACAGGCCGATGAACGGCGCCGACGAGCCGGTGGTCGCCAGGAACGGCACCATCGACTCGAGCTTCGTCGTCTCGACCGTCTGCGCCCGGCGCAGCGCGCGCTCGATGTTCGCGAGGTTGCCCTCGCGGTCGCCGCGCAGGTTCTCGTCGGACGCGAGCTTGGCGAGCTCGGTGTACCCCGCGACGAACATCTGCGAGATCGGGCTGTTTCGCAGGGCCTGGGCCTGCTTGTAGATCTGCTCGATGTCGCGCGAGCGCCAGAACGAGTCGGTGAACCGCGTCGACTCGCTGGTGGCTCTGCGGACGAACAGCCACTTGTAGATGATGATGTACAGGCCGACGACGAACATCACCGCCAGCAGCACCATGACGGCCTTGACGATCCAGTGCGCCTGGTTGAACAGGCGCGCGACGTCCAGGTTGGCCGCCAGCGCCGATACGGCTGAAAAGCCTGGCATACCTGGCATAATGAGCCACGGCGATAACATGCACGATGACTCGGGGTCAAATCATCGGTGTAGGGTTGGTGGCCCCGTCGCATGGGCGACCCGGGTCGGAATCGTGACGCTGTGGTTCCTGATTCACGGTTGCGACACGGTGGACGGCGGCGCGGTCGAGCTGTCATGGAAGCTGCGGCCGGCCTCGAGCGCGCTCGATGACAAGTTCGTCGACTGCAACTCGGGCAAGCCGCTCACCGGCGAGGTTCGCGACATCCTGCTGCACTGGCGGGTCAACGGCGAGGAGGGCGCGAAGTCGTGGCGCTGCGGTTTCAACCATGGCGTAACCGGGTTCGAGCTCGCGGAAGGCAAGGCGCAACTATGGGTAACGCCTACCTGCATGAGCGGCGACGCGGCCACCGATACGTACATCGCCCCTGCGATCGTGGAGCGGACGGTGGTGAAGGGCGAGACCGTCAGCCTGGGCGCGGTCGAGCTGGTGGTGGCGGTCTCGGAATGCATCGATCCGAACCTGCCCATGCCCCAGGAGGGCAAGCGACCGTGCATCTGCTGTACGGCGGACGACTGCACGCCGCCGCCACCGCCGTGATGGATGGCGTTCACGCCGAGCTGGCGCGCGATTTGCCTGCAATTGCGTAGCAACCGGCCGCAGCGTGCAAAGCCGCGACCCTCAAGCGCGAGGAACACATGACCAAGCTGGCGCTCGCAACCGTGGTGACCCTGGCCTCGCAAGCGGCGGGCTGCATCGTCCAGACCGACCACCACGGCGACGGCGGCCCCGGGATCGAGGTCGCGACGATCTCGGCGCGCTGGTCGCTGCGCAACATGCTCGATGGCGCCACCACGGCGTGCCCGAGCGGCTTCGACACCGTGCGGTTGTTCATGCTCCCGGTCGATGCCAACGGCGACCCGGCCGGCGAGGTCGCCGAGGATCGCTTCGACTGCGACGACCGCGCCGGTGTGGCGACCGACCTGTTCCCCGGCGTCTACCAGGTGTGGATCGAGGTCTCGTCGCACGACCTCAAGCAGACGTACGCGCAGTCGCTCTCGGAGGTGCTCGACGTGACCTTCGTCGACGACACGTTCGCGACCGAGATGCTCAACGACGGTGGCTACTTCCAGATCGGGTGGGACCTCGTCGGCAAATCCACGAACCGGCCGGTCCAGTGCAGCCAGGTGGCCGGGCTGGATACCCTCAAGGCGATCAGCACCTTCGTGTCGACGACGACGCGCGCCTACGACGACAGCTTCGTGTGCGACGACCACTTCGCGGTCAGCGGCGGGCTGCTCGAGGGCGACTACACGATCGCGATCGACGCGGTCGTTGCGAATGGGGGGACGTCGGTCGGCCGGGTGGCGCCGCTGACGGTCAAGATCGAGGGTCAGAACCGCGTCACGAACGTCGGCACGATCTCGATTCCGATCGACGGCATGTGACGGATGACAGGCCGCACGCCCGGCCAGCCAGGTGCTAAGGTCGACGGGTGACCGTCAAGCAGCGATCGCGGTTCAGCGGGCTTCGCATCACCCGCGGGGCGCTGATCGTCGCCGGGCTCGAGCTGGGGCTGTCGCTGGTCTGGCTGCTGTCGGACCTCGCCACGCGCGCGTCCCTCTCGCAGTGGCTCGAGGCCACGCCGGCGCACGTGTTCCAGCAGGGTCGGGTGTGGACGCTGGCGACCGGCGTGTTCCTCGAGCGCGCCTTCATTGCGCTCATCCTGCACGTGACCGTGCTCTGGATGTTCGTACCGACGCTCGAGCGGTTCTGGGGGACGAATCGATTCTATCGCTTCGTCGCGATCACATCGCTGGTCGGCACGCTGGCGGGCTGCGCGTTCGGGCTCGTGACCGGGCAGCCGGATGCAGCGATCAGCGGGCTCAACCCGTTCATCTATGCGTCGATCGTCGCGTTCGGGATCGTGTACGCGCGACAGCCGGTGCAGTTCTTCGGCGTCTTGCCGCTGACCGGGCGGCAGCTGATGTACGGCTTCATCGCGTTCCTCGCGCTGTTCGTCGTCGCGACGCAGGCGTGGGAGAACGGCGTGGCGTTCGCCGCGGCCATGGTGGCGGCGGCGGTGATGACCTCGAAGCGGTGGAGCCCGGCCCTGGCGTGGAAGCGCTGGCGGATCGCGCGGGCACGGGCGCACCTCAAGGTGATGGCGGGCGGAAAGGGACACGTTCCTCCGGCGCGCGACGAGCACAAGTGGTTGAACTGAATCGCCGCCGCGATCAGTGATACGTTGTTCCGGATGGCAGACGACGGTTCCGAGTCCGGCGAGCCCGGCACCGGGATGACCACCCTGTTCGAGGGCGAGTGGGCCACGGTCCGCCGCCTGCGCAAGGGCAAGCTGGTGGTGGTCGCCGGCGCGGATCAGGGCAAGGAGCTCGAGGTCAACAAGCCGCGGGTCACCGGCGGGCGGAGCATCATCAGCGACCTCGTGGTGCAGGACAAGGCGGTCTCGGGGACGCACTTCGAGGTGTCGGCGCGCGACGACGGCTACCGCCTGCGCGACCTCAACTCGCGCAACGGGATCTATGTCGGCGATCTGCGGATCCGCGAGGTGTTCCTGCGGCCGGGCACGGTGTTCCGGATCGGCCACACCAATATCCAGTTCCAGACGCTCGAGGACGTCGTCGAGATCGAGCTGTCGAAGAAGGACCGGTTCGACGCGATGCTCGGCTCGTCGCCGGCGATGCGCGAGATCTTCGCGCACCTCGAGAAGGTCGCGCCGAGCGAGCTGACGTGCCTCATCTCCGGCGAGACCGGCACCGGCAAGGAGATGGTGGCGCGCGCGCTGCACAATGCGTCGGGGCGGCGCAGCCGGCCGTTCGTGGTGCTCGACTGCGGATCGATCCCGCGCGAGCTGATCGAGTCGACGCTGTTCGGGCACGAGAAGGGCAGCTTCACCGGCGCGGTCGCGCAGCACGTGGGCTGCTTCGAGCAGGCGTCGGGCGGCACGATCTTCCTCGACGAGATCGGCGAGCTCGACATCACGCTGCAGCCCAAGCTCCTGCGCGTGCTCGAGCAACGCGAGATCAAGCGCGTGGGCGGCGACCGCACGCACAAGGTCGACGTGCGCGTGCTCGCGGCGACCAACCGCGACCTCCGCGAGGAGGTCAACAAGGGCACGTTCCGCGAGGACCTGTACTTCCGGCTCTCGGTGGTGCACGTCGACCTGCCGCCGATCCGTGAGCGGCGCGAGGACATCCCGGGGCTGGCGAACCACTTCTTGCGCGACATCGGCGCGCGGCGCGGCATGCAGATGACGTGGTCGCAGGACGCGATGGCCGCGCTGATCACGCACAGCTGGCCGGGCAACGTGCGCGAGATGCGAAACGTCGTCGAGCGGGCCGCGGCGCTGTCGGACGGTCCGGCGATCACGCGCGCGGACCTGGTGTTCGGCCGCGAGATGGGGCCGAGCCTGGTGGCGGCGCACGACCTGGCGCAGGCGGGCGCGCACGCGGCGCAGCGGGCGGCGGCCGAGATGGCGGGGGTCGAGATGCCGCAGCGCAGTGGGCCGGCGACGTTCGACCCGGCGCTGCTCAAGGCGGGGCTGGGCTTCAAGGGCGCGAAGCAGACCGTGGTCGATGCCTTCGAGATCGCGTATCTGTCGGCGCTGATGGTGCGCAACGACGGCAACATCACGCGCTCGGCGCAGGAAGCCGGGCTCACGCGCTATCACCTGCGCGAGCTGCTCAAGCGCCACGGGCTCAAGGGTGGCGATGTCGAGTGACGAGCTCGCCGCCGGCGGAGCGCGGTCAGGGCGGGAACCAGGTCGTCGACGACGTCTGACGACTGCGGCCGGGCCGGCCGCGCACCCTGCGCCCGCGCACGCGTAGCCCGACGGAGACCAGCGCGCCCGCGAACAGCAGCGCGGAGAGCACCGCGAGGACCAGCTCGAGGCGGCGCGCGCTCGGAGCGGCGGCCGCGGGCGTGCTGGGCGGTACGGTCGCGGTGGCCGGGGCTGCGATCGCGCCGACCGCGACGGCGGGGACGTGGGTCACGGGCGCGTGGCGCACCGGTCGACTTTGCAGGTCGACGCCCCACGTGGTCGTGGCGCCGTCGGGGTCGGTGAGCGACGCGAGCACGCCGTTGTCGTAGTAGCTGAACCGGGTGACGCGGCCGGACGGATCGGTCACCGACGTGCGCCGGCGGTTGGCGTCGTAGGCGTGCGTCGTGACGCGGCCCTGGCGATCGGTCACGGCCACCAGGTCGAGCCGATCGTAGCTGTAGCGCTCGAACGTGTCGTCGGGATACGTCGTGGTGAGCAGGCGGTCGAGGTCGTCGTAGGCGTAGCGCAGCACGTAGCCCGCGGCGTTCGTCGTCGTGGCGACGCGGTCGAACGCGTCGTAGGTGAGCCGCAGGACGGTCGTGCCGTCGGGATCGGTCACCGTGCTGAGGCTGCCGAGGCTGTCATAGGCATAGCTCGTGACGCGGTGCTGCTGATCGGTGGCGCGAACGACCTGGCCGGCCGCATTGAACGCGTACTCGAGCGCGTGCCCGTACGCGTCGGTCGCCGGCATCGGGACGCGCAAGGTGGCCGGCGCCGGTGCGGTCCGGGGGCGCGGCTCGCTGCCCGTGGTGCGCCGCGCCTTGCGCTCGTCGGGCGCGGCGGTGGCGGTCGCGCGCGCGAGCGGCAGCACGTGCCTGTCCCAGTACAGGCCGGCGCCGGTCCCGGGAGACGACTCGACGCGCTCGGCGAAGCCCATCGGATCGACGATCTCGAGGAAGCGCGCGTTCGCGGCGGTGCGGCCGTGGCGGATGTGCGTCGTGCCGTACGGCGTGGTCATCGACGTGACGAGCCCGGCGTCGTCGTAGGTGAACGACGAGGTCAGCCCGGTCGTGTTGGTCGACCAGCCGAGGCGGCCGTCGGCCGTGTACGTGATCGTCGAGGCGCGGCCGAACGGATCGGTGATCCGCGTGACGAGCAGCGGGTTGTCGCGCTGCTCGTAGGAGAGCCGGGTGACGCGGCCGGCGGCGTCGCAGAGTGCGCGGAGCCGCAGGCGGTCGTCGTAGCGCAGCACGACCGCGTTGCCGGCGGCGTCGATGATCTCGGTGAGGAACACGCGGCGCGGGGCCGCGGATGCGCCATCGACCAGGCCGAACACCTGCTTGCCGCCATCGGGCATGCGGAGCTCGTACGAGCGGAGAGGGCCCGTGGCGGGGATACGGACCAGGATCGCGCGGCTCCGCTCCTCGGGAGCGAACGCGCCGGTCGCGAGGTCGTACGCGCCGCCGGCGCTCGGATAGGCGACGGTGCCGCCGCCCGCGGCGTGGCGCACCACGGCGGTGCCGGGCGATGCGGGGTTGTCCTCGACGTGGGACAGCACGTTGAGCGTCCACTTGGCGCTGACGTTCGAGGACCCGAACGTCGCCGGCTGGCCGGCCTCGCGCTGGTTGTAGATCAGGCGGACGGCGACCGGCGGGCCTTTCAGCGACGCGTAGCCGCTCTGCGTGACGTGGAGCCGGAGGCTGGCGAGCAGCACGTGCGCGTCGTAGGCGGCGACGCCGCTGGCGGTGCCGAGGCCGTCGTCGGCGATCGGCGCCGTCGGCGGGTTGGCCGCGAGGCAGCCGGGGCAGATCGTGGGATCGTCGTCGGTGGTCGCGCCCGCGTGGCGGTCGGCGACCAGGCCGGTTCCGCGGATGCGCTGGGCCTCGGCGCGCGCGACGGTGCGCCACGCCGGATCGGCGTACGCGCCGGCGGGGACCAGGAAGAACCCGCTGGCCTCGGCGTCGATCGCGTCCTGGCTCACCCACAGCTCGCCGGTGCCGGCGCCCAGCGTGGGGTCCTTGACGAGGTACCCGCCGTCGCGCGCTTCGACGATCGCCGCGAAGTGATGGTTCCAGTGCATCACGGATGGCACCGGGACCGCCTGGCCGGGCGCGCGCTGGATCGGGCGGGGGCGGAGCGCGGCACGGTCGGCGAGCGCGGTGAGCTGCGCGAGCGAGAAGCCGGCCCGCCCGGCGCGCTGTCCGTCGAGGAACGCCACTGCGTCGCGCGCGTAGCCGCGGGCGCGCAGGAGGCTCGCGAGCGCAGTCGGCCCGGAGCGCAGCGCGCCGGCCGGGTCCTTGCTGACCAGCCACGCATCCTCGCGCGCGGCCGCCACGGCCTCCGTCGCCGGACCTGACAGCGGGCGGCTGCCCACCTCGCGCAAGAGCGGCTCGAGCTCGTCGATCCGGCCCAGCCGGGCGTACAGGCGCGCGAGCTCGCCGACCACCTTGTCGACGAGCGGCCTGGCGCGCGCGTCGCTGGTGTGCCGCCCGGTCGCCCACGCGGCCTGCCACGCCTCGATCGCGCGGCTGGCGTAGCCGGCGCGCAGGTACGCGAGGCCGAGGTCGCCGAGCACCGCGGGCGTCCACCCGGAGTGCGGATGGTCCTTCGCGAAGCGCGCGAGCGGCGCGAGGTAGATCGCGGGCGCGTCGGGCGCGAGCAGCGCGGTGATCCGGAACGCGGCGAGCGCTAGATCAAGCGCGCGATCGTCGTCGGCCGCGGTCGGCGCGACCGGCACGACCGGCTCCTCGAGCCCGGCCACGATGCGCGGCTGCGCCACCGCGTCGTCGGCGCGAACGACCGCACCTGCGCTCGACATCCGCACGGCGGTGATCGCAGGCACGACTACCCCAACAGCAATGAACATTGCCACCAGTCGCATGAGTGCTCCTGTTCGGAACCGCCTACGCCACGCTCTGCACCCCCAGCGACTCGTCGTGCGGACCTTGTCGCAGAAACGACCATACTGTCGGACCTCCCATCGCACAAGGATCGGTGCCAATCGGTTACCCCGCTCGTACCCGACACCACGCCGAGCCGCGCTGCACTTCGTGCGCAATCCGGCACTCGTTCGGCGGTATTGCGATAATCAATCACGATGCGCGGCCATATCGACTCGTCACTCCGCATCCGGACATCGGGAGTTGCGATCACCGCACTGCCACGGGACGCAGCGCCTCCAGCGATGCGCACCGAGCCAGCGGCGAGCTGCCGGGCGAGCCTGCGATGGAACGAGGACGCGACGGCCGACCGAGCCCGCGATCGAGGCACGGATGGCCGCCGAGGGAGCTGCGACGGTGCGACGGCGGCGCCGGTCTTCGCATCGCAGCGGGGCACGGGAGTATGCTCGCGGCAACGTGGCGCGCGCGACCGGTCCGGCGACGGGCATCGAGGGTACTGCCCTCGGTGACTTCATCGTGGTCGAGCGGCTCGGCGAGGGCGGTCACGGTGTGGTGTATCGCGCCGAGCAGCCGGTGCTGGGGCGCGAGGCGGTCATCAAGGTCCTGCACGAGCGCCACCGCGATCGCCCCGAGACCATCCAGCGGTTCCTGCGCGAGGCCCAGCTGGCGTCGCGGCTCGATCATCCGTATGCCGCGCACGTCTATGCCTTCGGCGCCGAGCCCGGAGGCGTGCTGTGGATCGCGATGGAGTACGTGCGCGGCACGCCCCTCGATCGCTGGCTGGTCACCCACGGGCCGATGCCGCTCGATCGCTTCGTGCCGTTCGTCGAGCGGTTGTGCGAGGTCGTCCACACCGCGCACGACCAGGGGATCGTCCATCGCGACATCAAGCCGGCGAACGTGATCGTGCTCGAGCGCGCCGGGCGCCTCTTGCCCAAGCTGCTCGACTTCGGCGTCGCGCGCGCGATCGGCGACGATGCGGCCGCAGCGTCGGCGCCGGGCGGTGGCAAGCGCGTCGGCACGCCGGCGTACATGGCGCCCGAGCTGTGGGTCGAGGCCCACCGAGCCGACGCGCGCAGCGACCTCTATGCGGTCGCAATCCTCGCCTACGAGGTCATCACCGGCCGGCCGCCGTTCCGCGGCGCATCCGTTCGCGAGCTCGCCCTGGCGCACGCCAGCGCCGCGCCGCCCTCGCTCGGGCCCGGTCATCCGGCCCCGCTCGACGCCGTGCTCGCCCGGGCGCTCGCCAAGCGCCCGGCGGATCGCTTCGCGTCGCTGCTCGACTTCGCCGCGGCGTTCCGGGCTGCATCGGGCGTCGCCGGGTCCGAGGCCCAGCTGCCGCGCATGGACGATGCGCTGCGCGACGCGCTGATCGCCGGCTCGCCGCAGCCGATCGCCGAGGCGGTCTCGATCCTCGACGGCGCGCGCAACGCGCACCAGGCGCTCGATGCGCTGTGGCAGGTCGTGACCACGACGCTGCGCTATGCGGCGCTGCTCGCGCTCGCCGCGCGCACGCGGACCGCCGGTGCGCCCGCGAGCGCGACCGCCCTCGATCGCCTGCGCGCCCTTCGCCGCCGCGCGCCCACCGAGGAGGGATGGTTCCAGCTGTTGCAGGCGCTCGTCGAGGGCATCGCCCCCGAGGCATATCCCTTGCCCGAGCTGATGGAGGCCGCGACCCGCCGCACGACGATCAAGGACCCGAGCCCGTTCTCGACGGTGACCGAGAGCGAGGGCGTCGCCGGCGGGGCGGGGGTCCTCCCCCGGGCGATCGACGAGCTGATGGCACTCCGCTCGCGCATCCAGCACGCCTCGGGCGCGTCGGAGGCGACCGCGCGCGAGCTGCTCGCCGAGGCGCTGCCGCCGCTCGAGGTCTTCGCCGAGCGGTTCGCGCCCGTGCTGCGCTATCCGCTGGTGGCGGTGCGCCAGGGCTCCGCCGAGCAGTGGATGGGCCTCCGGCGCCCGCTGCGCCCCACGATCGCCGCCGACGGCCTCGACGACGGCGATGTCGTGCTGTTCGGCCGCGACCGCCGTCCGCTGCTCCGGCTGTCGCCGCTGTTCGCGGTCGAGCCGCCCACGCCGGGCGCGCCGCCCGAGCTGTTCCTGTTCGACGGCCAGGACCGCCTGGGCGCCCGCTTCGTGGCGCCGCCCGCCGGCTTCGAGCGCCACGACGACCTCGTCTGGGACTGGCTCCGCGGCCACGTGCCCGAGCTCGACGACGCCGCGCGGCTCACCCCCGACGAGGAGCGCGCGCCCTACCGCGGCCTCTCGGCGTTCTCGCCCGACGACGCCGAGATGTTCTTCGGCCGCGAGCGCGAGACCGCGACCTTCGTCAACCGCCTGCGCACCCACCCGGTCGCCGCCGTCGTCGGCCCGTCGGGCGTGGGCAAGAGCTCCTTCGTGCAGGCGGGCGTGATCCCCGCGCTCCCCGCCGGCTGGCGCGCCATCACCTCGCGGCCGGGCCCGCTGCCGCTCGCCGCGCTGATCGCGCGCCTGCACGCCGCCGGCATCGCCACCCCGACCGCCACCGACGCTCCCGACAGCCAGTCCGGTACCGACGACCGCCGCACGCAGCTGGCGGTCGACGACCTCCGCGCCCAGGTCGCGGCCGATCGCGAGGTGCTCGGCGCGATCCTGCGCGCCGAGGGCCACGCGCGCGGCCCGCTCGTGCTCGTGATCGATCAGCTCGAGGAGCTGTTCACTCTGTGCCTCGACCCCGCCGAGCGCACCGCGTTCGCCGAGGCGGTGATTGCCGCGGCGCGCACCGTCGACGATCCGGTACGCGTCGTGTTCACCTTGCGCGACGATTTCCTCGTGCGCGCGGAGCAGGTCCCCGCGCTGCGCGACCGGATCGGCCAGCCGATGCAGCTGCTCACCATGCCGAACGCGCCCGATCTCGTGCGCATCCTCGTCGAGCCGGCGCGCCGCGCGGGCTACGACTTCGAGGACGCGACCCTCGCCGCGGACATGGTCGCCGAGGTCGTCGAGCAGCCCGGCGCCCTCGCCGTCCTCGCGTTCACCGCCGCCCAGCTCTGGGAGCAGCGCGA
>DATIPJ010000940.1:0-6714 GCA_035472155.1 Kofleriaceae bacterium | reverse complement strand
GGATTATTGTGGTAGCCGTTCATCACGATCGGGCCGCGGACCATGAGCTCGCCTGGCACGCCGGGCGCGGCGGTGCGGCGCTTGTCCTCGAGATCCGCGACGCGGACTTCGACTCCGGGGAGCGCGACGCCGATCGAGCCCGGCACCGGTGGCGCGTGCAGGGCGTGCGTGGTGCCCAGGCCTGCCAGCTCGGTCATGCCCCAGAGCTCGATCAGAGGCGCGCCGCTCACGCGCTCCCACCGCTCGATCACGGGGATCGCGATCGTCTGACCGCCGACGGTGCAGCGGGTGAGCGACCGCAGGTCGAGGCTCGCGATGCCAGGCTCGACGAGCATCGCGGCGTACATCGCCGGGACGCCCTCGAACATCGTCGCGCGGTGCTCGGCGATCAGCGCAAGGGCCGCGGCCGGCGCGAAGCGCTCCATGAGGACGACGGTGCCGCCGACGAGGAACGTCCCGTTGATGACGACGTTGCCGTAGACGTGCGGCGCGGGCAGCGCGGTCACCACGACGTCGCGCTCGCTGCGCCCGTGCATCGTCGCGGTCAGCGCGCAGTTGAGCAGGACCGCCTGGTGGCTCTGGACCGCGCCCTTGGGATACCCGGTGGTGCCCGAGGTGTAGCCGATCGTGCACGGGCTCCGCGGCTCGGGGACTGTGACGTCGATCGCCCCGGGCCGGCCGCTCGCGAGGAGCGCGCTGAAATCGAGCACGCCGGCATCTGCGCCGGCATCTGCGCCGGCGGCTGTGCCGGCAGCGTCTGGCGACGCGTCGAAGGACACCAGCGTGCGCAGCGCGGGCAGCTCCGTGCGCGCGCGCAACGCACCGGCGATCTTGTCGCCACTGGCGAACAGCGCGGCCGAGCCGCAGTCGCGCAGGACATACGCCAGCTCGTCGGGCGTGAGCATCACATTGACCGGATTGACGATCGCGCCGGCCTTGAGCGCGCCGTGATAGGCCACCACCCACTCCCAGCGGTTCTGCGCATACAGCGACACGACCTGACCGGGCTCGAGCCCGCGCGCGCGCAGGGCAGAGGCCACGCGATCGCTCTCCTCGTCGAGCTCGCGGTAGCGCAGGGTCCGCGTGGCTGCGACGAGAGCGAAGCGATCGCTGAAGCGCTGGGCCGCGCGCGGCAGGATCTGGCCGGGACCGTTCATCGCCCGAGCGTCGAGGCAAACGCGGCTGAACGTCAAGCGGCGTTTCGCGGCCGGAGCGCGAACGGCCGCGCCTGCGGGCAGCCGCCAGATCGAGTTGCGAGGGTCGCGGCGGTTCTGCATGCTGTGGAACGATGTCGGCTCCTGGATCGCTCCATTCCTATTGTTCGTACTGCGGTGCACCCTTCGCGGCGGAGCAAGCCTGGCCGCGGGTGTGCGCGGCCTGCGGGAACATCACGTATCGCAATCCGCTGCCGGTCGCGGTCGCGGTGGTGCCGGTGGATCGCGGGCTCCTGATGATCCGGCGCGCGATCGCGCCGGTAGGGGCGCTCGCGCTGCCGGGTGGGTTCATCGACCTCGGCGAGAGCTGGCAGGCGGCCATGGCGCGCGAGCTCTGGGAGGAGACGGGCATCGTGATCGAGCCGGCGGCGTTCCGCGAGCACTGCGTGCGGTCATCGAGCGCGAACCTGCTGGTGTTCGGGATGGCGCCGGCGATGCGGGCGAGCGACCTGCCGCCGTTCGTTGCGACGTCGGAGACCTCCGAGCGCCTCGTGGTGACCGCGCCGCCGGAGGGGATCGCGTTTCCGCTGCACGCGCAGGTCGTGCAAGCGTTCTTCGAGCGTCCGCCCCGGCACGCATAGCGCGACGGCTGCGCGGACCGTGCGCGACGCTGCGCTGCGCCGGATGCGGTAAGGTCCGCTGGTGAGCCCGCCGGTGCGAACGCTGGGAGAGTTTGTTCGCGACGAGGGCGTGCTCGACTGGCTCGCCGGGAGCATCGGGCGAATCATCGACGAGGCGACGGCTGGGGTTCGCGAGGGTGCAAGGCGCAAGCTGGTTCCGGTGGCGAGCTGCTTCAGCTGCACGACGCCCTGGTGCTGTTCCAAGATGGTGATCGTCGGTCTCCATGAAGGCGTGTTGATCGCGTCGTCGCTCCGGGCCGCGCAGCGCGATACCCCGGAGCTGCGCGCAGAGCTGCGCGCGCGGGCCGAGGCCATGGCGGGTGCGACGCCGACCGAGTGGAGCCGGCCGTGCGCGTTTCTCGACGAGCGGGGGCGATGTTCGGTGTACGCAGTGCGGCCGCGACCGTGCGGCACGCTGTACGTGTTCTCGCCGCCCGAATGGTGCCGCGGGGACGATCCGGACCGGAACATCCGCGTCAATCTCCAGCGGCGCGAGAAGGCGGAAGGGGAGCAGATCGAGGAGCAATTCCGCGAGCGGCTCGCGCTGCGCAAGAAGGTCGGCCGACGGTACATCGGCACGATCCCGCACATGGTGCTGGTCGCGCTGGAAGCGTGGGATCGGACGGACTTTCGCGACTACCTTCGACAGCTGCCCTGGCCGACGATCGAAGAGGCGCAGCGCTGGGCACCTCCGGACTCGGTATGACCAGGCGGCGACTACCTGGCACGACATCGAGATACATGATTCGGCCTCGAGTCGTGATCTCGTAGGGACACCAAAAGCAAAAACCACGCTGACCGAGGCGTGGTTTGAAGTGGCAACGTTTCGATGGCAGCGCCTTCGTGGGCGCCCGCAGCGCCGCTACGGGCGGTGCTGCGGGTCGCAGCTCTCTTCCCAGCACTCACCGTTCTTGTTGGCCCAGTCCTCGAAGCGCAGCTGCGGGCGGACCTGGCGGCGGTCCCAGTAGCGGTCGTTGGCGCGGACGTAGAGCCGGAGCGCCTCGAGCACGCGCACGTAGTCGCTGCGATCGGCAGCCGGGAGGGCCGCATCCTCGCCGCGCGCGTTGAGGAACTTGATGGTCGCGTCGCGCAGGCGGATCTGGTCGCGCACCGGCCACTCGACCTCGACGACGCTGTCGTTCGGGTTGCCGTTGTGCTTGTTGGCGTTGAGGATGAACTGGAGCGCCGCGCCCTGCTGGCGCATGTTCTCGCCGTACGACGACAGCACGTGATCGCGCGCCACGCTCTGGATCAGGACCTGCTGCGCCTGCGTGAGCGAGTTCCACTTCGACTTGGAGACGATCATCCAGGTGATCAGGAACTGCTGCTGCCACCCCGGGGTGTGGACGAAGCGCAGGCCGGTGTTGCCCGGGTTGTTCGTGGTGTTGAACAGCTGCGAGACGTCGTCGAGCGGGGTCGCGAACTCGAAGCCCTGGAGGGTGCCGGAGAGCACGGCGTCCACGAGCGAGCCGCCGCCCGGGACCGCCGAGATGAACGAGATGTTCTTCTGGCGGATCTTGCGCTTGGCCACGAGCGTATCGCAGGCGATGCCGAGCACGTTCTCGCCGGGCGGCAGGTAGCGCAGCGTCCAGTGCTGCTCGCACAGGCCCTCGAGGCCGATACCGCGGCGGCCGTGTACGCTACCGATCGGCTCCATGAAGTAGCCCGACATCTGCTCGGGGCTGCCGACGACCGGGATGGCCACCACGTTGCGGCGCTCGGCGTCGAGCAGCGCCTGCGCCAGCTCGAGGCCCGTCTTCTGGCCGTTGTCGATCGACTTGCCGTAGAGGAAGCCGACGAACTCGTCGAACGAGGGTCCGAACGGCACGCCCGAGTTGTAGATGAAGCCCCAGGTGCGGTTGAGGTCGCTGCCCGAGATGTACGCCGCGTCGAAGCCACCGGCGGACGAGCCCGCTGCCACAGCCGCCACGATGTCGCCCGCGAACTGCGGCGGAATGGCCGGGATGCCGGGCAGCTTCACGAAGTTGATCTGGTCTGCGGTGCCCAGAGCGGTGGCCGAGATGCTCTGCAACTTGGTTGCAAATGCCTCCGCCGGAGGACCGATCGCCGCCGAGGCGCTGAAGCTGCGAAACTTGATATCGTCCGCGAGGGCGATGGATGGGGTCAGAGCAGCCAGAGCGATCGCGCACGCGATCCCACTGTTTGCGGCGGCGCGAATCTCGAAACGTGACGTGGCCATGACTTCAGATCCTCCGTGTCGGTCGATGCAGCGCTGAGCAATTCGAATGCCGACGAGGCGGGATCGATCCAAGCCGTAGATTTTCATTGCGGAGTCATTACGCGCGATGCCGACGCGCAGTCATCGACCGCAATTCGCACTGTTGGGCGCGCCACGCATTGCATTTCGCGCATGCGCTGACGTGTGCGCGGACCCGGGTGGGTGTGGACTCAGTGGTCCCTCGCTTGTCCACCCAGGCCCGCTCGCGGTCCATCCTGAACATCCTCGTCGGTAACGAGCACCTGTCGGAGCGAGCGCGCGTCAGCTCGTGAGCGCCTGCCCACGTCGAACGCACCGTTGCAGCGCGCGCTTCGCGGGCCCCAAAGTGCCCCGGGAGCGTCCCTCCGAGGAGGCCGTGCGCTCGTGGGACAGTTCGTTCCGGAGCCGTCTCGCAACCGGGTTGCGATTGCAATGGGGTCACGGATGGGGCCCTGGTGCGTGATCGGTGGTCGCTTGACGATCCATAACTGATAGGTTATATAACCTCTAACTTCTGGAAGGATCCATGAACGCCGAACGACTCGACGCCACCTTTACAGCACTGGCTGATCCCACGCGGCGCGCGATCATCGCGCGGCTGGCCAAGGGCGAGGCCTCCGTGCTCGAGCTCGCCGAGCCGTTCGACATGAGCCAGCCGGCGATCTCGAAGCACATCAAGGTGCTCGAGCGGGCGGGGCTGGTGGCGCGGAGCCGAGATGCGCAGCGACGACCGTGCCGGCTCGTCGTGGCGCCGCTGCGAGAGGCGACCGACTGGCTCGAGCGCTACCGCGAGATGTGGGAAGCGCGCTTCCAGCGACTCGACAACCTGCTCGAAGAGCTCAAGGAAATGGAGACCCGTCATGGCCAAAAACCGCGGTAGTGAAAAGCTCGAGATCACGCTCCCCTCGGACCTCGAGATCTTGATGACGCGCACGCTCGATGCGCCGCGGCGCCTGGTGTTCGAGGCGATGACCCGGCCCGAGCACGTGCGTCGCTGGTGGTGCTGCACGGACGGCTTCACGATGACGGTCTGCGACATGGACCTGCGCGTCGGCGGCCGCTGGCGCTACGTGATCGTCGGGCCGCCCGGCGAGGTCGCGTTCAACGGCGTGTATCAGGAGATCGCGCCGCCGGAGCGCCTGGTCCATAGCGAGTTCCTCGAGCCGCACCCCGACGGGCTGATCGTCACGATCACGCTCGACGAGCGCGACGGGAAGACCTACTACCGCTCGCTCTCGCTCGCCGTGAGCAAGGAACAGCGCGATGCCGTGCTGGCCTCGGGCATGGAGGTCGGCGCCGAGCTCGCGCTCGATCGGATGGTGGAGGTGGCGAAGTCGCTCGCGCACGGGCGCGGCGCGGCGCAGGCGACCGCCGGTTGAGCCCGCAGCGTCTCCGCTACCGCGTTGGCAGCTGGAGCGGCGTGGTCGAGCGCCAGATCTGGACATGCGGCGTGCCGCGCGCCACGTACGCATAGCCGTCCTGGTCGAACGCCACCGAGCGCAGGTCGGCCGCGAGCACCTTCTGTCCGTCGGCCTCCACCGCATGCGTCGCGAGCAGATCGCCCATGCCGCCGTCGGCGTAGACGCGCCAGATCTCGCCGCTCGCGTCGGCCGGCTGCATCACCAGGCTGCCGTCATACATGAGGTGCGCGAGGCTGCGATCGCCCCGGGCGTTGTTCGGCTTCCAGGTCGCGCCGCCGTCGGCGGACACCGCGTCGGTGGCGACCCAGGTGCCGTCGCCGGTGATGCCGACGAAGAGATGGGCCTCTCCGACGGTATCCGCGCCCGCCTCGCGCGTCGCGACGCCGTGGTAGGCGACCGACCACGACGCGCCCAGGTCGGCGCTCTGCCACACCGTGGCGCTCCATTGATCCGTCGTGCCCAGCGTCTCGCCGAGGAGCTCTCCGACGTACAGGGCTCCGTCGGGGCCGCGCGCGAATGCGTCCGGATCGGTCGCGCCGAGGCCGACGCCGGGGATCGCCGCCCAGGTCACGCCTGCATCGCTGCTGGTGTAGAACGCCTTGCCCGCGACGCCGAACAGCACGCCGCCGCTGCTCCAGGTCACCGCGGGCATCTCGCGCAGGGTCCACGCGGCGTCGCCTTCGCGCCACGCCAGGCCGCCGGCGAGGAACGTGCCGTCGTCGTTGCGGACGATCGACGGCCCGCCCGAGGTCCACGCCTGAGGTCCAGCGGAGTCCCAGTTTCCGGCGGCGACGCCCGGCGCGTTCGGCGCGTCGTAGCGCAACAGGCGGTAGCCCCACGATGCGCTGCGCGCGAGGACCCAGTAGACCCCGCCGCCGCAGGTCGCGCGCTCGGTCACGAGCTCGAGCGCGCCCGCGCTGGCGAGCGGCAGCCACGTTGCACCGAGATCGCGGGTGACCTTGCCGCGCGCGACGATCGAGTCATCCTCGCACGCGACGGCCTCGTCGTTGCCGAGCGAGAGCGTGGGGACCGCACCGACGGGCTCGCCGTCCGCGGTGAACAGGTAGCTCGTTGCGCCGCCGAGCAGGACGAAACGGCGATCGTGGAGCGTCAGCAGGTCGCGGCCTGCATCCGAGGGCGTGAGCACGCGGTCCCACGTTGCGCCGCCATCGATCGAGCGGTGAACGCCCCAGCCCGAGACGGTCAGGATCACGGCGCCATTGCTCTCGAGGTCGGTGATG
>DATIPJ010000939.1:0-4140 GCA_035472155.1 Kofleriaceae bacterium | reverse complement strand
GCTTCTTGCCGTCGGGCGACAGATCGGGATGCGTGACCCAGATCTTGGGCGGGCTGGTGAGCATCGTCGACAGAACGGCCTGCGTGCGGGTGTCGTGCACGGTCAGGACACCGTGATCGACCGCGAGGAACTGGGCGCTGTCGGGCGTGAACGTGCCGAAGTTGGCGCGCATCGCCGACGGCGCGATCGCGGCGCTGCCCACGTCGACCATCGTCGCGACGCCGGGCGGGCTCGGCGAGTCCTGGTACGTGATCGCCATCCTGGTGCCGTCGCGCGACAGCACGTGGCAGCCAATGCAGTGGCCGTCGGTCTTGCGCGTGGTGAGGAACTCCTCGGCGGGTTGCCCCGGCTTGCGCATGTCGTGGCGAAAGATGCCGATCGCGGTCGCCGCCGTGGCGGTCGCCCAGTAGTAGAGGCCGCCATCCATGTCCTGGTTCGACAGCTTGATCGTGCGCGCCGGGGCAGCGCCGACGCCGGCGGGCGCAGCGCGGCTCACCCCGCGGAGCTGGAAGGTGACCGTGTTGTTGCTGCCGACCGCGGCCTTCCACTCGTCGGCGGAGAATGCCGCCCACGATGCCATCGGGCCCTGTGCCGGCAAGCCGTTGCCGCCCGGTACGTAGACCCGCACGTCGACGAGGTCGTTGCGCAGCCCGATCTCGAACACGTCGTTGCCGTGGCTATCGGTCCAGTGGATCTCGAAGTCGCCCAGGTTGCGCGGCATCACCGTATCGGCGGCCGGATAGACGATCTGCGGCCCGAGGCCGTTCTCGGCGCCCGCGAACAGGCTCGCGGTGCTCGGCGGCAGCGCCGGATCGATGCGCACCGAGTGCAGGCGCGCGGTGACCGGGGCAGTCACGGTGTGGCCCTGGTACGATGCGGCGATCAGCGTCTTGCCGGGAACGCCGATCGCGAGCTCGCTGCCGGTGAAGGCGCCGCGCTCCGGGTCGGCGCTGAACCGCGCCTCGGCGGTGACATCGCGCTGCGTTCCGTCGGAGAAGCCCGCCGTGAGGGTGAACGCCTGGTGCGCGGCGGCGCCGTTCTCGATCGTGAGATCGCACATCGCCGGCGCGATCGTCAGCGACGTCGTGCTCGGCTTGGTCCCACCATCGATGACGGGCGCGCCGCCATCATCATCGTCATCGCCGACCGGCGCGTGCGCCATGCCGCTCGCACAGGCAGCGAGCAGCTCACCGACGACGAATGCTCCGATCACGATCTTGATCGCCCCGCTCGTGGTCCTCATGCCGACGAAGATAACGAGTGTTTTCGACGGTGTCGCCTGGCTACTGGAGCTGCCTGCTCGGGTCTTTTGTCTCCACTAACGGAAATCCTCGTCGGGAAATCGCGTCTCGTGAGGCGCCGGCGATGATGAAAAAAAACCGCCGCGCTGCTTGGTAGGTGGTCTGGAGCAGCGCGGCGGCCCGTACATTGGAATGTTCGATTCGCGATCACGGGCTCGCGGGATCGCTCGGCGCGGGCGCGGTGTCGCTGGTGCAGCTGGTCTCGGCCCAGCGTCCCAGGAAGCCGCCCGAGCGCTCGGTCTCGCCCGGGAAGTACGCGCCGTGCGCGACGCCGTGGTCACCGCCGCGATCGACCCAGCGCGCGCGGTACTCGCCGTTGCCGTAGGTGCCGGTGAGGATGCCGCGGAAGTGGCCCTCGCGATCGATGAACTTGCCGAACAGCACCGGCTCGCCATTGCGGCGCTGGCCGAACACGCCGCGCACGTGGCCGATGCGCGCGCCGTCCTCATCGGTGACCACGCCGAGGAAGCGGCCGAGGTTGGGCGAGATCACGTGCCAGCGGCCGCGCATGAAGCCGCGGTCGCACGGGTCGGCCTGGCGGCGATGGCCGATCGCGATGATCTTGAAGCCGTTGCCCGCGTCGACGACGATCGGACCATTGACCAGCTGCGAGAGATCGAGCGTGTACGCGGTCGAGCCATCGGCGGGCGCGTAGGTCAGGGTCAGCGCCGAGGTCGTGGTCGGCGTCGAGTTGAGCACGTTGAGCGCGAGGCCGTCGACGTACGGCTTGGTCACCGACTGGAAGGCGACGGTGTCGATCGACGTCCGCGGCAGGAGCAGGTCGGTCTTGTCCTCGAAGCCGATCGTGTGACGCACGAGCAGGCCGCCGTGCGAGATCTTGAGCGTTCCGCTCCAGTCGCGCGACTCGGTGGCGTCACGGTCGGCCGGCAGCTTGCCCCACACCACGGTCATGCGAAACCCGTTGACGGTGGAGGCGCGGTCGAGCGAGGTCGCGGTCGGGTCCGCGGACAGCGAGTCGGTCACGTCGGCGTCGGCCTCGATCGCGGCGGACTTGAATTCGGCGTCGGCGCCGAACGAAGGGGGCTCGTCGGCGGTGTCGAACCCGCCGTTGGACTGCTCGAGCGAGGTGGAGACGTCCTGCGCGTCGCCATCATCGGATCGGTCGAGACAGGCCGCGGTTGGAAGGACGAGTAACAGGGCGAGGGGGAGGTACGGGTTGCGAGACATGAAGCGATGCTCCTTGGGCTGGGATCTCTGGTGGGACCCAAGAGCAACGACCCGGCCAACGCGTAAGCCTGCGCGGCGATTCTGGCTCTCGCCGGGGCCGGGATCCCGAGGTACCAGGGCGCCGGCGATCGGCCGATCGGCCGGTACCTCGGCGTACCACCGTGATCTTCGTGGCCGCCGGGTGTCGACCGCTACGGCTCGACGACGGTGACCGCGCCGCCCGGGACGATCGTCACGGTGGTCTTGACGACCACCTCGCTCGACACCGCATCGACCAGCTCGACGACGTGCGTGCCGGCGGGGATCCGCTGACCGAACATCGGCGTGGGGCCGATCACGTGGCCGTCGAGCACCACGCTCAGGTAGCGGTTGCCCTTGTGCTTGGCGGTCAGCGCGCCGAAGCCCTGGGGCGCGGCGTCGAGGGCGACGGTGGCGGGCTGGGCTGCGTCGCGGACGGGGCTCCGGCCGGCGTCCCGCGGCGCGCGGACCGGGCGGCGTCCCGCGTCGATCGGGGCGCGGACGGGCACGTCGATCGCGGCGTCGATCACCTCGTCGACGCTGGCATCGACGGGCGGCTCCTGGACCGCGGCGTCCGCCAGCTGCGCGTCGCGCGGGGTGGGCGCAGCGCCGCGTCCCGTGTACCAGATGCCACCGCCGACGAGCGCGAGCACGAGCGCGCCGAGCACGAGCGGCAGCGCCAGGCTCCGGCGGGGCGGCGCGTCGAGCTCGTCGTCGGACATCGCTGGCAGGTGCGTCGAGGCGCCGGGCTGGGGCGGCGCATCCCCGGTCGGCACCGCGGCGGGTGCGATCGGCGCGATCAGCGTCGACGCCTTGCCGATCGGCGGGGCGAGCGCGGTGACCGAGCCGGTCGGCCGGCCGAGCGGGCGCGGCGCATCGCGGCCCGCGAGCACGCTGGCGAGCCATGCGCGGTGGGCGTCGCGCGCGTCCGCGAGCACGCGGTCGGCCCACGCCTCGAGCGTCTCGTCGCCCGCGCTCTGGATCACCTGCTCGAGCTCCTCGGCGAACGCGGCCGCCGTCTGCGTGCGGCGCGACCGATCGCGGTCGAGCGCGTTCATCACCGCGGCGTCGAGCCCGAGCGGCAGCGCGCAACCGAGCACCTGCGACGGCGGGCGGATCACCTGGTGCTCGACCGAGCGCGCGATCGCGTAGATCGAGTCGCCCTCGAACAGCGCCATTCCGGTCAGCAGCTCCCACAGCACCACCGCGAGCGAGAACACGTCGCTGCGACGGTCGATCGCCTCGTTCTTGACCTGCTCGGGCGACATGTACGGCGGCTTGCCCTTCACGGTGCCGAACTCGGTCACCGGTGCCTGGCGGTTCTTGACCAGCGCGATGCCGAAGTCGATGACCTTGATATGCCCGTCGAAGCCGCACATCAGGTTGTCGGGGCTGATGTCGCGGTGCACGACGCCGAGCAGGTTGCCCGACAGATCGCGCAGCTCGTGCGCCGCGTGGACGCCGCGGCACGCCTCGGCGATCGCGCGCGCGGCGACGCCGGGCGGCATGCCGTGGTGCATCGCCTCGCGAAACGAGATCCCGGCGACGTACTCCATCACCATGTAGAGCGTGCCGCCCTGCTCGCCGAAGTCGTGCACGGTCGCGACCCCGGGGGTGGTTGAGCCGGGCGAGG
>DATIPJ010000938.1:0-20697 GCA_035472155.1 Kofleriaceae bacterium | reverse complement strand
ATCGTGCGCGTGCTGCCGCACCGTGTCGAAGGCGGTGCCGCTGGGGTTCTCGGCGTTCAGGTTGGCCTGCGCGTTGGCCAGGCTGACGTACGAGATGCCGACGCGAACATTGACCGCGGTGGTCCCGGCGGGAAATACCACGAACCCGCCGGAGCCGCGCCCGGGCGGTGGGAAGCCATCCGTGCCGAACGTGGTGCCACCGCTGCTGGTGACGCTGCCCTGCGCGACCGCCGAGTCGACCCACGTGCCGGTGCTGCTGAACGGCTGGTCGAACACGGCGACAAAGAACAGCTGGTAATAGCTCTTGCGCGTCTCCGTGTTGATGTAGCCGCAGAAGTTGCCACTGGTCACCGAGCCGGTGATCGTGCGCGCCGCGACGTTGATGTTGGTCTGCGCGGCGCTACTACCGATCTCCGAGCTCGAGGTCCGGATCAGCATCGTCGCCGGCGTCCCGGGCGGGTAGGTGAACCTTCCGGATCCGGTCCGCGTCGTCGCCGTGAGCTCGACATTGACTCCGGAAGCCAACCCGACTCGATAGAAGCCGGCGGTGGCGGTCTCGTTCGCGTGCGCGAAGTTGCTCGCGTAGATCGCGTCGGTGGTATCGGCGGACGGCGACGACGTCACGCTGCCGGCGATCGGCATGAACGGGATGTCGCCCGACGCGCCTGCGCACCCGGTGCCGGACAGGTGGGTCAGCGCGAACCCGCGGATCCGGGTGTTGCCGAAGCCGTACCCGCCCGGACGGACGGTCCGCGTCTGGTTGCCGGCGGTGTTCTCCGGGCTCCATTGCACCATCCCCCAGGGCGTGTCGGCGCCGGGGAAGGTCTCTCCACCGGACGTGCCGATCAGGGTGTTCACGGTCGCGGCCGGGTCCGCAACCACCTGGGCAGCAGCGTGTGTCGCCGTGATCGCAGCGATCATGCCGCTGAACGCGAGGGCGCGAATCCAGGACACGAGAGAGTTGTGTGTCTTCATGGAAATACCATCTCCAGTGGTTGCGTAACGGACGACGCGTATCTGCATGGGCGCGATCTCCTTCACGGGTTCGACGCGTGACGCAATCGCACGGTTCGAGCGTCTTCCCGGCGACTGACAGCCATCGAGCGACCGCGAGTATCAGCGAGTCATCGTGCGAGGGCAAGCGATGCGAGCCGATGACCCGTTAAAGATGACAACGTTGCCAAGAAGTGTGGCGGGAGTGCCTGGAGTCAAGCGTGACAACGTTGTCAGATGATGTAGGCCCTGCTCCGTCCGCGGGCGACGAGGTCCATGGGCTTCCGGGCGGGCCGCGGTAGACTCGGTCGCGATGCCCTCGGGCGATGTATTTCTGTTCGGCGCGACCTCGATGCTCGGGTGGTCGATCCTGCGCGCCGCCCCGGGGCCGGTGACTGCGTTCTGCAACGGCCACACTCGCCGCCCGCCGGCTGGCATCGACCGCGGCATTCACCTCGACGACGCGCTGGCGGTGTACGAGCTGTTCGCGACGGAGTGCCCGGCCCTGATCGTGCACTGCGCGGGCGTGTGCGACGTCGAGAAGTGCGAGCAGTCGCCCGAGTTCGCATACTCGGTCAACGTCGACAGCATGCAACTGCTGCTCGACCACGCTCCGCGCGAGGCGCGCATCGTGTACTGCTCGAGTGACCACGTGTTCAGCGGCGACACCGGCCCGTACGACGAGGGCTCGCCGACCGATCCGGTGAGCGTGTACGGCCACACGCGCGTGGCCGCGGAGCGCTTGCTCGCCCGGTGGCCCAACAGCCTGATCGTGCGCACCGGCCTGTGGATCGGCCCGTCGGCGACCGGCCGCAACGGGCACCTCGACTGGCTGCGCTACCGCCACGAGCGTCACCTGCCGATGACGGTCGTCGCCGACGAGCTGCGCTCCGCGATGTGGGCCGAGGACGCCGCGCGGCGGGTCTGGGACCTCGCGCACTCGGCCCTGACGGGGATCCGTCACGTCGTCGCGACCCGCGTCGTGTCACGACCCGAGCTCGCCGTCTATCTCGCGCGGCGCTATGCGCTCGATGCCAGGGTTGACATTCAGTACCGACGCGACCGCCGCGCGCCGCACCTCGGCCGGGTCGAGCTCGCGACCCGCTACACCGACGCGCTCGCCCGGCCCCTGCCGTCGGTGATCCCGGACGCGCCGCAGTCGCCCTGATCCTCCGTGCCGCGAGATGTCGGCGTGTCTACAACACGCTCTATGTCTCTGCCCTCGAGAATGCAACAAGCATGTTGAACCCTGCGATCTCCGCCACCCGGAGAAAGACGACCACATGGAAAGACCCTCTGTCGGGAGCGTCTGGCCTGAAGAACTCCCCGCCACACAGCCCGGCCGCTCCACCCGTGGGGTCCTGCGCCAGCAGGCTCCGCAAGATGTCACGTCGGCGATCCCCCGCGGGGATGTACTTCGTCAGCAGATCTGCAACGTCGAGCGCGATCAGTCTGTACGTGCCAGGCATCAGCTCGCCGACGGCGGCTGCCAGGTCCGGCAATCGCGTGAGAAACACCAGGCCAGGATTGGTACTCTCGGAGCCGAGCGCGTCCGCGATCTGTGCGATCGATAGATTGAGTGCGTTGAGGGTCTCGAATTGCTGCTCGGTGAGTGGGTTCGTCACATGCTCTCCGTAGGTGTCGTGTCTCGTGCGCAACCCGACCGTCGCCGCGTTGGTCACCCCGCGAGCACGGCCGCGCCGCTGTCGGTCACCTCGATCGTGTGCTCGACGTGGGCCGACAGGCTGCCGTCCGCCGTGACCACCGTCCACCTGTCCGCGAGTACGCGGATCGCCCCGTCGCCGCCGTTGAGCATCGGCTCGATGGCGATCGTCATGCCCGCCTTCAGCCGGCGCCCGTGCCGTGCGGTGCCGAAGTTGGGCACCTGTGGATCCTCGTGCATCGCACGGCCGATGCCGTGACCGACGAAGTCGCGCACCAGACCGTAACCGTGCAGTTCCGCGAGGCCCTGGATCACCGCGCCGACGTCGCCCAGTCGGGTCCCCGGCCCGCAGGTCGCCACCGCGCGCGCCAGGCACTCGCGCGTCGTGTTCAGCAGCGCCCGCGCAGGCGCGCTCACCACGCCGACTGCGATGGTGCGCGCCGCATCCGCGCAGTACCCGTCCTTGAAGCACGCGAAATCGATTCCGATCAGGTCGCCTTCGCGCAGCACCTCGCCGGGACGGGGGATGCCATGGACCACGACGTTGTTGATCGAGGTGCATAGCACCGCGGGATACGGAGGAAGATTCCCCGGCCGATATCCGAGGAACGCTGAGTCCGCCCGCGCACGCGCGAGCTCGCGCGCAGCGATCCGGTCGAGCTCTGCCGTGGTTGTGCCGGGAACACACGCTGCCTCGACTGCATCGAGCACGGCGCGAACGATCGCACCGGCATTCCGCATCCGCGCGAGCTCAGCGATGCTCTTGATGATGATCCCCATCACCACACTGTGCCACGAAGCGAGGCCTTCCGGTGCCGTGCGCGAACGCGATCGCCTGCGTCGACGGCGAAACCATCCACGTGGCCTACGGCGCGCGAAGCAAGGCGATCAGCCCGTCGGCGATCGTGCCGCGCCACATCCAGTAATCGTGGCTGCCGCTGAACTCCGCGTAGACGACGGAATAGCCCTTTGCCAGCAAGACGTCGTGCATGCGTCGATTGCTGTCGAGCAGGTTCATCTCGAACAGACCGGCGTCGAGATAGAACCGGATCGGTTTCTTCGGTGCTCTGGCGTAGTCGCGGATCAGCCAGCCGCCGTCGATGGAGTTGGAGATGTCGTTCTCGATCGAGCCGAGCACGTACTGGAACGAGCCGGAGTTGGACAGCACGTTACCGATCACGTCGGGGTGGTGAAATGCCGTGTAGGCCGAGCACAGGCCGCCAAAGCTCGACCCGGTCACGACGGTCTGGGCGGGCTTCATGCCGGCGCGATGATCGGCGCGCATCCGGGGGACGAGCTCATCGGCGACGAACGCCGAGAACGCCTCGGACCCGGGCAGGTCGCGATTGCGGGTCGCTCCGCTCGCAACCAGTGCGGCGACGACCGGCGGGATCTTGTTGGCTGCGATCAGATTGTCGAGGATCACGGGCAGCGGAATCAGAGGATCGGCGTCGAGACCGTAGGCTTCGCCGTCGAAGGCGATCACCAGCGGATACGTCCGCTTCGGATCGTGGCCGGGCGGTAGGTAAACGCCGATGCGTCGCGTCTCCTTCAGCTTGGCGCTCTCGAGCTTGAGCTCGGTGACCTTGCCCCTCGCGACCTCCGGCTTGACTGCGATCCACGGCTGGGGTGCCGCGCCCGGCAGCTCGGCGCGGGACTGGCCGTTGTGCACGCGCGGGTTGTTGGGATCGGGCTGCCGCTTCGCGAGCCGGACGTCCGGGCCACGGTCCTTGCGATAGGGCACGTGGTACTCCGGCGGTCCTTCGGCGGCCAGGAACGCGTAGTCGAACCGAGCGTCCGCGGGCACCCGCGCGGTGAGGTACCAGAGGTCCGAGTCGCCGATGCGAACGAGCGGCTTCTCGCGAAAGTCGGGCCCGCCGAGCAGCGCGACATAGGGCGAGTTCGAACGAAACACGAACGTCGCGAGCACGTCCTTCGGATCGCCGGGGTAGGGCTCGACGAGCGGCGTCTTGTCGCGCAGCTCGCTCCACCAGCGGTCGATGTCGGCCTGCTTGTGCGCCCGCACGGCACGCCACGCTTCGAGGATGCGCGGGCTGTCGATACGCTCCTTCGCGCGCAGCTCGGCATACGCGTCACTGGTCATGATGTCGTCGATGCGTGCCTCGTAGCGGCCCTCGGACGGGATCCGCGGGTCCTTGGTGTCGGACGGCAGCGCAAACGGCCGGACCTCGAAGTCGTAGGCACCCGCGACGGTGCCTTCGATCGCGAACTGCTCTGGTCCATCGGCGCCGTTCGGGCTGTCGAACTCGGCGATCTGCTTTCCGGTGGCATCGAACGTCACGACGATCAAGTCGATGCCTTTCTGGACGACCTGGCCGGTGACGACCTGGCGGGCCGGCACCTCGACCCGGAAGCGATGACGCTCCCCCGCGCGGATCGGGCGCTCGATCGGATGCCCCTTCTCGATCCTGTCGGCCGGCGCGCTGGGTGTCGCGCTCGGTGCCGGCGGTGGCGATGGCGACGGTGACGCCGCGATCGGTGGCGGGGTCGTGGTGGTCGGCGTAGCAGATCCGGAGGAGCACGCGACGAGAAGCAGCGGAAGCCAGCGCATGTCGCCAAGCATCTCAAATCCCTGGGGCCGGCGCTCGGTCGTGCAGCCGACGGCTCCGCCGGTGATGCCGGAGGCGCGTCGGGCGACCGCGCGCTGATAGGCCCGGCTCACGAGGACCGATCGCCGCCGTCGATCACGAGCTCATGCGGGCTTTGCATCACCCGATGCCGGTAGCAACTCGGGCGCGTTCAGCAGTCGGAAGGGATCGCGCCATGCCTCGATGTCCTCGAGCTGACGATACCAGCGGGAAACAGATGCGTATCCATCGAGGGGCAATCTGGCGACATCGTTGAATGGCAACAAGGTCGCCATCCGGAAATCGGCATAGGAAATACGCTCTCCCGTGAGCCATGTCCGCTGGGCAAGCTCGGATTCGAGGATCGCCGCGGCTGTGTGAAATCGCCGTAGCCCTTCCTCGACCTTCGCCTCATCGATGGGGCCAAGTCCGTAGCGCTGCTTGGTGCCGCGTTCGAAATGCACGATATCGCAAGCTCTGACGAAGTTCTCCTTGCCCCAGCTGACCCAGCGAATCATGTCGGGCTCGTCGTCGCCGGAGCGCCAGAAGTCCGAATGCGCATCGCGCGACAGCCGGCATGCGATGGCATCGGCCTCCCAGAGGCTTCGCCCGGAGCTGACCAGGATGGGTATCGAAAGATTTGGGTTCAGCGTCCGGAATCGCTCGGCCTGACCAGGGGCGAAAGGGGCGGCAAACTCGAATTCGATGTTGGAGTCGAGGTAACGCGCCACCGCGAGTGCGAGGCGAGGATTGGGATTGCGGCTGAAGAAGAGCTTCATTCCGTGTCCGTTCGTGAAGTGGCGACGCGACCTTACCAGGCCATGCGCTCACGCTCCCAGGTTGTAGACGACGCCCGAAAGCTGCGAGGCCCGCGCCGAGGCGAGGAAGCACACCATATCGCCGACCTGCTCCGGCTCCATCACATGCGACATCAGCTCCTGATGGCGGCTCTCGTCTCCGAACCGGGCCTTCGCCTGGGCCTTCATGAGCGTGATGATGCGGTCGGTGCGGGTCGCCGGCGGATGCACCGCCAGCACGCGTACGCCATGCTCGCGCGAGCCTTTGCCCATGGCGCGGGTGAAGTTCGCGAGCCCGGCGTTCGCTGCGGCTCCGCACACGTACTCGAACGACGGTTGCTCGGCGGCCATGCCGATCACGTTGACAATGACCCCGCTGCGTCGCGCCTTCATGCGCGGATACAGCTCGCGCGTGAGGTTGATGAAGCCGAACACCTTGAGCTCCCAGGCGGTCCGCCACTTCGCGTCGTCGATCATCTCGAGGGTGCCGCCGGGGATGTCGCCGGCGTTGTTGACGAGGATGTCCACGTCGGCGCACTCGGCCGCCAGCTTGCGAAGCGCCTCCGGGTCGCGGAGGTCGCACGGATGAAGGATCACATCGCCGCCCAGGTCGCTCTTTGCGCGATTCAGACGGTCGCCGTCGCGCGCGGCGAGGTGCAAGCGCGCCCCTTCCGCCGCGAAGCTCGCGGCGCACGCAAGCCCGATACCTTTCGAGCCACCGGTGATCAGAACTGATTTACCCTTGAGGCCAAGATCCATTTCGATTTCTCTTTTTAGAGGGAGTTTGCATACCAGCTTGTTTCATCGGCTGGTCCGAAAGGAGCGAGCATCCGGCTCACGCGCCACCCCGAAGCAGGTAGATGCTCGCGACGATCACCGCGAGCACCACGATCACCCAGCGCAGCACTGCCGGCGGTATCCGCGACGCGACAGCGCCACCCAGCGCGCCGCCGGCGAGCGACGCCGCGAACATCACGCCGGCGATTGGCCAGTCGACCTGCGCCGTGGTCGCGAACAGGACGGCCGCCGCGACGTTGACCGTCAGCGAGATCGTCTGCTTCAGCGCGTTGAGCCTGGTCAGCGAGTCGCCGATGATGATCGCCAGCGCGGCGAGCAGCATCACGCCCATCGCCGCACCGAAGTAGCCGCCGTACACCGACGCCAGCGCCACCAGCGCGATCGCCCAGCCCTGGGAGTGCTCACCGCCTGAGCGCGCGACCACCCATTCGCGCAGCCGACCCTGCGCGACCAGCGCGGCCGCGGCCAGCAGGATCAGGTACGGCACGATCGCCTTGAATGCAGCCTCACCGGTGTTGAGCAGGAGCAAGCCACCGACGACCCCGGCAGCGGCGGCGACCGGCAGCATCCACGCGATGCGTCTGCCCTGTCCCACGAGATCGCGTCGCTGCGCGAGGGTTGCGCCGACGAATCCCGGCGTCAGCGCAACCGTGTTGGTCACGTTCGCCACCACGGCCGGCAGCCCGGTGGCGACCAGGACGGGGAACGTGATCAGGCTGCCACCGCCCGCGATCGCGTTGACCGCACCCGCCGCGAGCGCGGCTCCCGCCGCCAGTTCGAACCGGGCCAGATCGCTCATCCGAGGTCGGATGCTCGCACATGATGAGGCGTTGCGGCTGGCTCAGGGGTCGTACGCGAAGGCATGGGTCGGTGCGCGGCTCGGCTGGCGACCGCGCGCCGGGCGCGGAGGTCACTCGAGCGACGCGTCGATGCTGCTCAACGCGAGCCAGTTGGTGACGAGCTCGCGCGCCCGCTGTGTGCGGTTTGCGGGCACCGTGATCCGATGCTGCCAGCTGCCGTCGGTCGCGAGGTCGAAGCGTCCCCACGAACGGATCGCGCCGAGCACCTCGAGCTCGCGCAACAGGCCACGCGCCGTGCCGTCATAGCGCCCGCGCGCGTGGTCGTCATTCCCCGAGATCACCAGCGTCGCGCCGGGCGGCGGGTCGTCGGCGATATCGGAGATGCGATCGACCGCGTCCGCATCGCTCGTCGCGTCACCGCTCGCGCGCGCGGCCGCTCGAGCCTCGGCGTAGAACACCGCCGCGGCGCGCTTGGTCAGGCGGGCGACATCCCGCAGTGGCGGAGCCGGCGCGGCGACGTACAGCGGCTCGGCATCGCCCTGACGGATCGCATCGAACCCGATCCGCGCTCCGGGCGAGAGACGCGACAGCCAGCGCAACCAGGTGGGAAGCGCTGCGCCGGGCGCCACCTCGCGGAGCTCGCGATCGTGAACGAGCGGCACCGCCAACAGCAATGCCCAGCCGAAGCTCCCGAACCAGCCGAGGCCATTGTGCCCGAGCGCGCGTATTCGCACGAACCGGCGCACGTGCGGCCACGCCGCCTGGAACACGTCGTCGCGTTCACTCTCTCGCAGCCGTGCGGCCAGCATCGCGGCGTCGCGCGGGCCAGAACGCATCCGGTGCGCGACCTCGGTGTCGCCGCTCACGACCGTGACATCGACGCGCACGCCCTCGAGCACTCCATGCAACCGCGGCGGCAGCGTCGGAAGCAACGCGAGACCCAGCTCGACCGCGAGCCGCTCCGCGTCGTCGTCGGACACCAGCACGTCGACGTCATCGGCGTATCTGGGCGCATAGATACTCGAGCCGAACACCTCCACCGCGGCCCGTGGATCTGCGGCCGCACGCACGCGCTGGGCCACGCGCGCTGCGGCGTCGGAGGGGCGATCATGTTCTGGCTCGGTCATGGAGGCCAAAGTGTGACCCGCAGCCTACCGCGATGAACAGCTGCCGGGCTCCCACTGGTGCAGCTACCAAGAAACGCGTCGGCTTTCAGCGCACCAGGGACCTGTGTGTGGCGAGAGGAACCAGTGTTCGCCAGAGAGCCACGGCAGTTGACGGTCAGCGCGCGCTGCGGGTACGCGCGAACCATGCCTCATAACGGGGCGCGAGCAATGCCCGCAGCGCGATGCAGCTGTCGAGGGCTTCGAGGCTTGTCGTGATGACGCGCTCGGCCCCGACGAAGCCGCCGAACGTCTGCTGGACGAAAGCGAGGTTGTCGGCGCGGTGTTCCGCGTCGCAGTCAGTCAGGAACGCCGCCGCGAAGTAGCCCGGCTGCCCGTCGCCGGTATCGGGATATCGCTCCAGCAGCTCCGTCAGATGCTCGCGGAAGTACGCCATCGCAACGCGCCGCAACGCCGGCGTGGCTCCTGCCGACACGAGCCGGTTCACGTCGTACCGGTCCAGCCGCCGGTCCCAGACAAGCGGCAGCACCGCACGCAGCTTCGCTGCGTCGGTCACCTCGGCCAGCGCCCGCAGCAGGTCGACCTGCAGCGCTGGATCCTTCTCGGTGGGTACCGCCGCGAGCATGCGATCGAACGTCCGGCGATCCGCATCGGCGGCGACCGCGAGCAGGCCGCGGCGGTTCACCAGCGATAGCGCGCGCCAGTCGGCGGCGAGCTCGACCGCCGCCGCGCGCAGCGCCGGATCGCCGGCCTGTGCGACCAGCGGCACCAGCGCGGCCCGCTCTTCCTCGGCGTCGAGATCGTCGCTGGAACGTGGGCGCCATGACAGCGCGCGCGCCGCAGTCCCGAACGTCCTGCGAATCCATGCGTCGACGAGCGGGCGCTTCGCCGGATCGATATACGTGCGCGCCTGGATCGCGGCGCCCACCGCGGCGCTCACCGCGAAGCGATGATTCTCCGCCATGAGCCTGGGCACGAACGATAGCTCGACCCCAAGCTCGACCTCGCCGATCCTCGCGAGCGCAGCGACATCCTGGAACGCGACCATGCGCTCCGCCGCGGTCAACTGCTTCCAACCATGGTCGCGCAGCCCGGCGATCGTCGCTGTTGGCAGCGACGTGCGGTAGTAGCCGCGCCCGCCCGCGTTGGCGAACACCCAGGCAGGGCAGCTCTGCGTATCGAGGGTGATCGCAGCGGTCGGCGTCGTGAGCTCGGTGCAGGTCTCGGCGCGCGCGCCGCCGCGGTCGTAGGCAACGCACACGGGGATCTGCCACGGCCTGTCCGGAGCCACGGCCTGCGCGCCCGGCAACACGTAGCGCCGCTGGGTGAGCTGCAGCGTCGGTGATTGCCCTGCCTCGCAGTGCACCTCCGCGCGCACCAGCGGTGCACCCGCCTGGTCGAGGAACGTGCCGAATGCAGGCCCAAGATCGCGGCCGGCGATCCTGGACATCGCGGCGATGAAGTCGGCTGAGGTCGCATTGCCAAACCGGTGCGCCGCGATATAGGCACGCACGCCATCTCGGAAACGCTCGGGCCCGATCGCGTGCTCGAACATGGCCAGCACGCTCTCGCCCTTCTCGTAGGTGATCGCGTCGAACGCCGCGAAGATGTCCCCCGGCGTCTTGATCGGCTGGCGGACGCGCCGCGCAGCAACGGCGCTATCGGCGCTCAATGCAGAGTCGCGATCGTCATTGTCGATCAGCTCTCCACGCCACGACGGCGCGAGTCCCGCCTGAACCTTTGCACCGAGCCAGTTCGCAAAGCCCTCGTTGAGCCAGAGGTCGTCCCACCACGCGTGTGTGACCAGGTCACCAAACCACTGGTGCGCAATCTCGTGCGCCGCGACGCTCATCCACGTGACACGCTGGTGATGCGTCATCTGCGCTGGATCGTGAAGCAGGATCCCGATGCCATAGCCGATCAATCCGGGGTGCTCCATCGCCCCGCCGCTCTGCAGGGGCCGCGACAGCTGGTCGAGCTTTTCGTATGGATACGGCGTGATGCTGCCATCGTGGCGCGTCCGCCTGCGCCGGTTGATGCGCTATCCGTCCGCTCCCACGCCAGTCGGAACGGAGCGGAGCGCAGGTCGTCGCGACCGGCCTCGACGCGCCAGGCGGAGCCCAAACGCGGCCATGCGCGAGATCGGCCGCTCGGTGCGCGCGGGGACCGAGCCGGTGCGAAGTGCGTGCTCGAGGCGGTCGAAGAGCGCCTCGACTGCCCAGTCGTGGATCGACTGGATGGCCATCCAGCGCAGGCGCGCCGACAGCGTGCCCTCCAGCTCGAGCGTGTGGGTCACGCGGCAACCGTCGCCGTCGGGCTCAAGGTCGAAGCCGTGCCAGCCGGGAGGGCCACCGACCACGTCAACCCGCCAGACCGCTCCCGTCCAGGTGCGCAGGCGGAAGCGGAACGGACCGTGTCCGACCAGGGTGCCCCCAGGGATCAGCGCGAGCGGATCGGCGCCGGGTGGATTCTTGCGCCAGGTGGCGATGACGTCGCGCGGAAAGCAATCGCGGTCGCCGCCGCTCCAGCAGGTTTCGATCCAGGGCCTGACACGCTCGGGCTGCGCGGCAACACGCCGGACGTGGACGTTTCGGATGAGTCGCATGGACGGTACCTCCATACGCATGAGTATGGTACGCGCGTACCGCTTGTCAATACGGTACCGTATGGTGCAACAATTGCGCGTGCCCAGACAAAAACCTGCAGCTTCCGCCACCAGGCTCTCGAGCGCCGACTGGGAGGCCGCTGCCCTCGACGCGCTGGCGGAGCAGGGCCTCGCCGGCCTGGCCGTGGAGCCCCTCGCCCGCCGCCTCGGAGTGACCAAGGGGAGCTTCTACTGGCACTTCGCCGACCGGGACGCGCTCCTGGCGGCGGCGCTCGCCCACTGGGAGACCAGCTACACCGAACGCGTGATCGACGCGGTCGAAGCCGTGGCCGACCCGCGCGAGCGCCTCGCGCGATTGATCGGCCAGTCCCTCGCCGGCGGCCGCTCGGACCGCATTCACATCGCACTCGCGACCGCCAGCCATCCGCTCGCGCGCAGGGCGCTCGCGCGCGTCACCCACCGCCGGCTCGGCTACCTCGAGTCATGCTACGTGGCGCTCGGCCAGCCGCGGCGCTCGGCCCGGCGAAGCGCGCTGCTCGCCTACGCCGCCTACGTCGGCCTGCTCCACCTCCGCTTCGAAGCTCCGGTCGAGCTCCCCGCGGGCGACGCCCTCGCTGGCTACATCGACTATCTCGTCGGAAAGCTGGTGCCCTGACTCGCTCTGCCGTCGCCGAGCCACACGGGAGTTCCGGACCGGGGTTCGTTACGAGAGTCGACCGGACCGAGCGATGCCTTCCCTGTAGCGCACGAGCTCGACGTTCATCCCGATCGCTGCGTCACCACCGGGATCGTTCAGGTAGAGCTGCCGACCGATCGGTCCGTCGACTGCCCAGTAGTCGATGCCCTTGGTGTCGAGGCGGCGGATGATGTCGTCGAGATTCGTGACGGCGAGCCCGATGTGCATGAACCGCGGCGGACCGGAGGCAGTCGTGTGCGTGCCGTACTCGCCCCAGTCGGCTTGTGAGAGCGACAAGTATCCGTCGCTGCTGCTGAGATGAACCCAGTGACTGTCGTCCAACGAGCTCTTGGTCATCTCGAGCGGCTCGCTGTTGTGGACGCCTGCCCAGCTGAGTGACAGGCCAATGTCTCGGTAGAACCGCGCCGTTGCCGCGAGGTCGGCGCAGTTGAGCCGGACGTGATCCAGAGCAGCGGTGCTCTCTGGCGCTCCAGCGGTGACGGAGGCGGCAACAGGGACACCGTCGGGATCGGCCGAAGCTCGGACATCGCCGATCGCGTTCCACCCGATCGACACCGGCGACGGATCCGACGTGTAGATGAGCTGCCCGTTTGCGCATCGAAGCCGACCCACCCCATCCTCCAGGGCCGCCTCGACGCCGAGCACCCATGCCATGAACGCCGCTGTGTCGGCGGGAGCTTTCACACTCCGCCGGATCTCGGCCAGGCCGCGCAGGACGACACGGCTCGACGCCTTCGTGGTCGCCACTTGATGTGACAGTACCACGCGCCGAGAAGTAAAGCAGACATCACTCCTATTCATGAACTTCGCAGGCTCCGACGTCTGCTCGCGCGTCCGCATGGTGCCGTGGGCGAGCGACGCCCACGGAATGGGGCGCAGGCCTCTTCGGCGATACGCCGATCGGTAAGCCATGCCGAGCCGCACCGGCGAGACTCACCGGGCGGCGGGTGACAAGAAGGCCTTTCGGAACATGACCCGTGCGGGTTTGCTCCCCCCGGCGCCCGTGAGCGCTGGCGGGAGGGGCGCGTGGTCCGACACGGATGTCGCGGCTCGCCAGTCGTGAGCCGTCACGTGCTCGTCAGGTGTGTGAGATCATGGCAAGCGGCATGGCACACACGCTGCTGTGAGGCCTGGTGTGCGTTTCGTCATCGCTGTCCCGATCTTGGTCCTTGCTGCGCACGCCGCCGAGGCCGACTGCGTCTATCGCAACGGCTACTACGACCCCTTTCTGCGCGGCGCGTGCGGCGTCGAGACGATGGTCCCCGAGGGCTGTCCGATCCATGTCGCAACGCCGGCGGGCACGCCGCCCGTGGCCACCGTGTTTCGCGGAACGGACATGGTCGACGTCTCGGCGCAGGTCCAGGTCGTCGACACGATCTCGGTCCCGATGGAGGTTGTCGACCCGAATGATTGCGACTGCGCGCGCAATCCGGGGGCACGCGCGTTCGACCGCGATGCGGTCACGATCACCGGCGCGAAGGCCGGCGACGTCGTGAGCTTCCAGGGCTCGCAGCTCGAGAACGGCGGTGCGAGCGTCACGATCGACGCGGCCGGTCCGTGTCCCGCGCCGACCTGGCCGACGCAGTTCCACGTGGCGACGCAATGCGATCGCTGTCCGACGCCGCCCGGAGACAACCCGGGCGGCTGCTCGTCGACGAGTGGTGGCGGCGCACTGGCCGTCGTCGTGGTGCTCATGATGCTCGCTCGCCGGCGCCGACGTCAGGGGCGCACAGCGCGCCGTGGCGCCGGCACCGCCGCCGGCGATCGAACCGATCGGCCGTGCTCGCGAGCAGCGTGACCGTGCCGGTCCATGCGACGCCCGCCGTGCCGCGGCGTTGTCGCGGCTCGTTACCCCGCCATCGCCTTGCCGATCGTCTCATCCGTTGGCGATACTCGCGCGTCCATGGTGGGGGTGGGTTCACCAGCTAGCAGTCGAGAGGCCGTGCCGTCTCGCAGGTTCGACGCGTGGCGCTGCGCCGCGCTGCGACCGACGAAGATCGCATGTGTGGTCATCGCGATGGCGATGGCGATGGCGATCGCACAGCGCGCCAGCGCACAGCCGGACACCGCGCCGGTGCCGGGAGCGGCGCCGATCGGGCCCACGAGCAGCGCATCCGCGGCGCCACCCGCGCTGCACCGGCTCAGCGCGCCGATCAAGATCGACGGCGTGCTCGACGATCCCGGCTGGCAGGACATCCCCGCGATCGACGAGTGGTACGAGACCAGCCCGGGTAACAACACGCCCCCCAAGGTTCGCACGCGGGGCCGTGTCGCCTACGACGGAGAGGCGATCTACGTCGCGCTCCAGCTCGACGATCCCGACGCATCTCAGATCCGCGCGCCGATCGCAGATCACGATGCGATCTCGAGCAACATGGACTATGCAGGGATCATCCTCGATTCGGCCAACAGCGGCCGCACCGCCACGCTGTTTCTCGCCAGCCCCAGCGGGGTGCAGTACGACTCGGTGTCGGACGACAGCACCGGCATCGAGGATGCTTCGCCCGATTTCTTCTGGGACTCGGCGGCACACATCGATCGCAATGGCTGGACACTCGAGATCCGCATTCCGTTCTCCAGCCTGTCCTATGCGCGGCGTGATCCGCAGGTGTTTCGGTTTGTGCTGTTCCGCAACTACCCGCGCGACTTTCGCTACAAGCTGTTCACCACCATCCTGCCGCGCGACTCCACATGTTTCATCTGCAAGCTCCGGCCGATCGCGCTCCGCGATCTGCCCGCCGGCGGCAGCCTCGTCGTGGCGCCGTATGTGAGCGCGAAGTACGCCGGCGCGCCGTCCGGCGAGGTCGGTTCGCGGCTGCACTACGGCACGCCTTCGGTGTCCGCCGGCTTCGACGCCAAGTGGCGGCCCACCGCCGGCAGCGTCGTCGATGTGACGGTCAATCCGGACTTCTCACAGATCGAGTCCGACGTCGCACTGATCGCGTCCAATGAGCGGTTCGCGCTGCTCTACCCCGAGAAGCGTCCATTCTTCCTCGAGGGTGTCGAGCTACTGCAGACCCCACTGTCCGCAGTGAGCACGCGCAGCTTCACCGATCCCCTGTGGGGAACGCGCGCCACCGTGAAGCTCGACAAGCTCGCGTTCACCGCGCTCGCGGTCCAGGACGAGGGCGGCGGCAGCGTGATCCTTCCCGGTGCGAGCTCGTCGCAGTCCGCCGAGCAGCAGTTTCGCTCGTGGGCCGGCATCGCTCGTGCGCGCTACGATCTTGGGCCTGCGTTCATCGGTGGCCTGTTCACCACGCGCGACATCCAGGGCGGCGGATACAATCAGCTCGGTGGCCTCGACTTTCAGGCCCGGCCGTTCTCCAGCGACAGCGTCACCGGCCAGGCGCTCTACAGCGTGTCCCGGACGCCCGACCGGCCCGAGCTGGCCACCGAGTGGGACGGCCGCTCGCTGGCCGGGCACGCCGCGTTGCTCAAGTGGTCACACACCGACAACCTCTTCGACTTTACCGCGCTGTATCGCGATCTCGGCTCGCAGTTTCGCGCCGACGATGGCTTTGTGCCCCAGGTCGGCGTCCGCGAGGGCTACGGCGAAGCAGGCCTCACCACGCGGCCGGACGCAGGCTACCTGCGGCGACTGCAGGGCTTCGCGACCTACGATCGCATCACCAACCCGGGTTTCGATCTGCTATCGCAGACCGCGACCGTCGCGACCTCGATGGACCTGACGCTCAGCTCGACACTGCAGCTGAGCTATCAGTACGATCAGATCCGCGTCGCCGACAAGCTGCTGTCGCGCAATGAAGGCGTGTACAGCCTGTCGGTCAATCCGGGCGCCATTCTCACGAATATCTCGATCTCCGGATCGGCCGGCCAGCAGATCGACTTCGAGAACGCCCGGACGGGCACGGGCTTCGACGTCACGCTCAGCGCCGTCGTGCGCCCCACCTCGCACCTCGAGATCTCGTCGAACGAATCGCTGCGCTGGGTCAACGACGACGTCCCTGGCCGGGGACGGTCGCGGCTATTCACCGCTCGCGTCGACCGGATCAACGCGACGTACTCGTTCACTGCGCGGATGTATCTGCGGCTCACGGCGCAATACGAGGTCACACGGCGGGCGCCCGAGCTCTACATCGCTCCGGTCAACGCCCGCGATGCCGACTTTTCAGGCCAGCTCCTGTTCGCCTACAAGATCAACTGGCAATCCGTTCTGTTCTTCGGCTACGGCGATGCCCGCCAGCTCGTCGCCGCGACGGACCAGCTCGAGCCCACCGCCCGCCAGCTGTTCATCAAGATCTCGCGCGCGTTGCAGTGGTAGCTGTCACAGCGTCGGCTGGCGGCGGCCCCTGCGCGACCGATGTGGTAGCGCGCAGGCGCGAAGCATGGCGGCTGACCTCCTGGGCAACGAGCGACGGATTGCCGCGCCTCACTGCGGGTTCCTTCCACATCAGCGATACCTTGGACGGCATCAGCAGCGAGCAAGGCCATTGTGGCGCGACGGCAGTGCGGGGGCCTCGCCTGCGCTGAATCGGCGCGCTGGCCTTGCGCTCGTTCGCGCGAGCGCAGCCTCGCGTCACCGCAAGCACCGTGATCCCCGTGCTCCTGGTGACGTCGCGCCTCGGCATGCTGCATGAAAGGTCGTCGCGACATGAAACAGACACTCATCACGCGCTCGACCCTGTCCCTGGTCTCCCTCCTCGTTGCCTCGACGGTCACCGGCTGCATGACGACGCCGGACGGACAGTCGCCAGACGACAACATGCTTCCGGCCGAGGTCCCGACCGAGACCGTGAGCGCGACGACCCAGGGTATCTTCGGATCAGACGCCTGCAAGGATACCGATATCACGGTCGAGAACTCGAGGTACCGGGATGGCGAGGAGACGATCCTCAAGGTCCATTATGTCGAGTATCACTCGGTATCGGAGGGCAAATGGTACACGGAGCAGCTGGACGACAAGGTGCTGTTCTACGGTGACTCGTTCACCTGGTGGAATCAGAACCTGGAGCACGCAGAGAACGATCTCATCGACGAGTGGTGGGTCGTTTACGAGTACTTTCAGGGTGGCGATTGGTCGCCGTCGCTGGTCCACCAGACATTCCCGACTCCGGGCCACATCTGCCGCGCCGACGATAACTTCTCGTTCACCGTCAATTAGCGGCCGGTCAGGTCGCCGCACGCTCGCCGATCGGATGGCCCGCGCGGGATGCGTCGGACGGCGAGTTGTGCGAGGTTTGTCGCCTCATGCGCCAGATCTGGATCACGAAAGCCGGCCCGCCCGAGGTCCTTCAGGTTCGCGAAGCGCCCGACCCGACGCCGGGTGCCGGCGAGGTCCGGATCCGCGTGCGCGCGGCCGGGATCAACTTCGCCGACCTCATGGCGCGCCTCGGACTCTACCCCGATGCGCCCAAGACCCCATGCGTCGTGGGGTACGAGGTCTCCGGTGTGATCGACGCTATCGGCGCCGATGTCACGCGGCTCGCCGTCGGTGATCGCGTGTTCGGCATGCCGAAGTTCGGCGGCTACACCGACACCCTCGTGATCCCTGCAGCTCAGGTGTTCCGGATGCCGGAGCGGATGACGTTCGAGGAAGGCGCGGCGATGCCGGTGGTGTATCTGACCGCCCACCACATGATGTTGTTCTCGGGGAACCTCCGCCCGCGCTCGCGCGTCCTGATCCATTCGGCGTCGGGAGGCGTCGGCCTGGCGGCGATCGAGCTGGCGAAGACCCGCGATTGCGAGATCTACGGCGTCGCCTCCGCCGGCAAGCACGGCTTTCTGCGCGAACGCGGCTGCCAGCACCCGATCGACAGCGCGGCGGACTACGCCGCCGAAGTGATGCGTGCGACCGGAGGCAAGGGCGTCGATCTCGTTCTCGACCCTGTCGGTGGCAAGAGCTGGTCGCAAGGCTATGCGCTGCTCGCACCCGCGGGCAGGCTGGTCGCCTTCGGCCTGTCGGCCGCCGCTTCAGGCAAGGAGCGCAACCTGCTTCACGCGCTCCTCCAGGTGATGCAGATCAAGCGCTTCAGCCCGCGCACGCTCATGGACGACAACAAGACGATCTCCGGCTGCAACATGGGCCACTTGTTCGGCGAGATCGACATGCTCGCGGAGCAGTTCGAGGCCTTGGTCGCGCTCTACGACGCGAATCACATCCACCCCCACGTCGATCGGAGCTTCCCGTTCTCCGAGGCCGCAGCGGCACATCACCATCTTCACGACCGCAAGGCGAAGGGCAAGGTGCTGCTCGTCCCCGACGGCAGCGCAGCCTGACGCGCTGTTCGACGCCGGACATCTGCGACGCGCCGGTCACTCGAAAACGAACCTCGGAGGGCCCGCTTGAACGCTAGTACACGTAGGTGTAGCTCTGTATGTAGCTGCCCCCGGGTATAAGACAATAAGCCACGCCTCCGACTCCGAACAGGGCATAGGCCGTCGATGAGAATTGATGAGCAATGATGTTTGGAGAATAATAGGTCACCAGACACGATGCGGCAGGGGAACGAGCGCCAACATGCGTCGGCTTGTGGTCCAGCGAGTATCCGATACGGTAGTCGCACCCTGGTCCCTTCTCGCAGGGTGCGTTTCCAATCTGGTCGTTCCAGATACCGTTGCTCTGATTGCAGGTGCCGCCACAGAGTGCCCCCGTGAGCTTCAAGCTCCACACCGAGGTCCAGTTGCACGATGTTTCATACCAGGCGCAGGAGTTGGCAGATAGGTCGCTTGCTGCGTCCCGCCGTGATTGCTGTGTGCGAAAAGCTGCCTCCGTCAGCAGGTCCTGGACATCATGGGACAGAGCGAATCTGTTCACGCCGTGTTCGTTCGCCAGCTCGTCAAACGCGTCCGAGAGTGCAGATAGCTTCCCATCCGTGTACTGCGAAGGATAGAGATCTCGTACGTGTCGAGTGAATCGCTGCGCATCGGACGGAGACAGAGCCCGGATCTCGGTCATGATGGCATTAGCGCCTTCGGCGTCGGTGTCCGCGAAGAGATAGCGTTCGGCGAGCCCTCTGAGGTCGTCCAGTGAAGTGATGGCCGGATCCCTGGAATCTGCTCCGTTGTCGATTGCCCCCGTGCTGCATCCGGCGATTCCGGCCAAGCAGGCCAGAAGTAGTACGAGCATCGTGCGGCGGCCATGTGTGATCTTGTCTTGCATCCCTCATGTCTCCTTCCCTTCACCACACGTGCATGTATGGCGGAATCACATTGAATGATTCAATCGCGACACAATGAGATTTGTGCTCTGTACTTTTGTGTGGTCATTGAATCACTTAATTCGTCTCAGCGGTTTCCGCACCAAGGATGTCTGCCTTGGCTTTACAATTACAGTGTGTCCATCGCTCGGCCCTTTGACCGTTGCGCCTGCGGATACGCGGGTGGATCCTGACACTGGGCAGTCATTGGCCGAGCAGCGCCGCGAACATGAAGTCCTCGTATTCCAGGATCGGCATCACCGTCGTCATGACTCTAGCCACCGGGATCGACCCTGTCTGGACAGCCCTGCGAACGCATGTCCAGACCGGGCATCTCGGCGGCGCTGGTCGGCCTGCTACCATGCATGAGAGCTGTCGTATGGAGCCGGAGCGCTCCACCAGGCTTGCATCGGCACTGCGTGCCGCCCAGGAGGGTCGGCGAGATGCGCTCCGCGCGCTCCTCGATGAGCTCAAGCCTCGTGCCGCGAGCGACGCTCCGCTCGATGAGCGCTGGCTCGCCGCCGAAGCGGCCTACCTCCGGCGCGACTACGCTGGGGCGCTGGATCTCTTCGAGCGCTTCGACCGCGACTCGCGGGACCTCGGCCCTCCGTCCTGGCAGAGGTACTTGAGCGCACATCGCCGCGCGTTTGCATCACTACAGCTCGGTCGGATCGCGACGAGCGTGACTGCGATCGACGACGCGGAGGCGATCCTCCGCTGCTCACCGGAGCTCGGCTCCAGACACGGTGACCTGATCGCGATGCGGGCCCACCTCCACGAGTTGCGCGGCGACTTCGAAAGCGCCCGCGCCAGCTTCGAGCTTGCCCACGCGGCGGCGCTGGAGCACGGCGACCCGGGTCGCGCAATGACGACTGCATCGGATCTCGGACGCGTGTACGGCATTCTCGGCCGGCCCGCCGACGGCTTGGCCTGGCTCCGCCGCGCCGAGGAAGAGGGCTCCCGGGTCGCCAGCGCGCTCGCCTCGACGACGGTGCACTTGCGGCGCGCCGTGCTGCTGGCCGCGCTGGGTCATGCGAGAGAGTCGCTGGCCATCCTGGAGGACGTCGTCGATCGCGCGCACGCGGATGGCGGCCCGGAGCTGCTGGTCGACGCCCTCGCGAGGCGCGCGGACGTCTGGAGGATCCTGGCGCAACGCCATCAGGCCGAAGCCGACCTGCTCGAGGCGATCCGACAGGCCTCGGCTGCGAAGTTGGTGCGCCACGAGCTGTACGCTCGCAAGGACCTTGCGTCGTTCTACGTCGAGCGGGCTGCGGTCGGCGACCAGACGCGCGCCGCGGCCGAATTCGCCGAGGCGATCCGGCTCGCGGGAACGCTCGTTCCGCCGCCGCCACTCGTTCTCATGCAGCTTGCAGACAGCGCGCTAGCAACGCCGGTGCTGGTGGGGCGTGCAACCCTGCCGTCAGGCCTCCGTGGGCAGCTGGAGAGTGCAATTGAAGCGGCGCGGCGGGTGTCGG
>DATIPJ010000937.1:0-4577 GCA_035472155.1 Kofleriaceae bacterium | reverse complement strand
TGGAGCTCACCGGCGACAACGTGACCGAGTGCATCGGCGGTGCGCGCGGTCTGTCCGAGATCGACCTCGAGCGCGCCTACAAGAGCCGCGTCGATCCGCGCCTGAACTACGAGCAGGCGCTCGAATGCGCCATGCGGATCGCGCGCCACCTGCGCGGCGCCCGGTGACCGCCGCGGTGTCGGCCGCGAGCCCCGGCGCACCATGACGCCGCGCCGCCGCGAGCTGCCCGAGACCGGCCTGCCCGAGGAGGATCTGCCCGATCGCGCGCTGCTGGAGCGGATCTGGAGCATCCTGTCGCGCTGGGCCGTGCCGGTCATGATGAGCCTGGCATACGTGCTCCTGGTCGCGACTTCCGACACCGACACCCTGGGCACGCTGCTCATGGCCACGGGCCTGGTGCTCGTGCTCATCGGCTGGTTCATATTCCGCAGGCTGACCGAGTCCGCCGGCCTGTCGCGTGCGCTCAGCATCGGCGACGTCCCGCGCCTGCTCGCGATCGCCGAGCACAGCCTGCCGGGCGCACGCAAGCCGGCCGCTCGCGCCCGCCTGCTCGTCGCCCGCGCCCTCGGGCAGCAGCTGCGCGGCGACCACGCCGGCGCGCTCACCGCGCTCGACGCAATAGATGCGATCGATGCGGGAAATGCAGGCCCGGCCGATCGCGTGCCGCCGGACCTTCAGGCGCTCGCGATCGTCGTTCGCCGCGCGGCGATGATCGAGCTCGGCCGCTCCTCGGAGCTGCGCGCCACCGCGAACGAGCCGTCGTCCGCCCCCGGCGCGCCCGCCCCGTCTGGCTCGTCGCCGCCCTCCGCGCCCGACGGCCGCGGCATCGCCGACACGCGCGGCGCTGCCGACACGCGCGGCTTCGGCCGGCCAGGCGCTGGCGCCGCGATCGCATGGCTGGGCGACGGCCAGCTCGCGCTTGCTGCGGACGACCTCGACGCCGCTGCCGCCAGCTTCGCGCGCGTCATCGACGATATCCGCGCGGGCAGCGCCGCGCGCGCGATGGCGCATCTCTACGCCGCGCGCATTGCGGACACGCGCGGCGATTCCGCAGAATCGGAGCGCCATCGCGCGTCCGCGACGGCGCTTGCCTCGCCGGAGGCATCCTGGCTGCGCGGGCAGCCGAGGCCGTGAACGACGGCGGTCAGAAGTGGCCGAGCGCGGTGACGGCGACGCTGTCGGGTGCGACCTGCGGAACGATGGCGAGCCTCTTGTCGTCGGCCGGCGCACCGTTCGACGAGCGGAGCCAGAGGTAGGCGCCGACGCCGGCCATCGCGACGCCGGCGATGCCGACGGCAGTCGCGACATTGGCGAGCGTGCGCGCGCGCTGGGTCTGCTTGAGGCCGTCCTTCTCGCAGATCAGGTCGTCGTTGCAGCGGCCGTCGCCGGGCATCATGTGGCCGAACTGCGCGTGATAGAGATGCCGCGCGTAGAGCCCGAGACCGATCGCCGTGCCGGTCGCGGCGCCGCCGATGATCGTGGTGATCTGGCCGATCCGACGACGCGAGCTGGTGACGGTGACCGCGCGGGCGAGCGCGGGGACGACCACCTCTTTGCGCTCGGCGCGGTCGATGATGAGCTTGGTGCGAAAGGGCAGGCGGTCGGGGGCGCTGACGGTGATCACGCGCTCGCCGGGGTCGACGGCGATGCTCGCGAGCGCGCCGGGTGCGATCACGCGCTCATCGATCAGCACGGTGGTGTCGGGCGCGGGCTCGGCGAGCTTGACCGAGAGATACGGCACCTCGGGCTCGAGCGCGACCAGGTGCTGCTCCGCGGCGCGCACGTGCTGCGCGAGGCCCTGCTCCTTCGCGCGATCGCGCGCCTCGGTGAACTTCTCGACCGCGGACGCGACGCGGCCGAGCTTCTCGTGGCACAGGGCGACGTTGAGCAGCGTGCCGATCGCGGCGGGGTTGTACTGCAGCGATTCGTCGAACTTGGCGCACGCCTGGGCGAGGTTCGAGTCGAACAGGCGCTTGCCCTCGGCGAACAGCTGGTCGGCCCGCTCGGTCCGCGGATCGGCCGCGGCGCGCTCGACCCACGCGGCGGACGCGAGCGCCGCGAACGCGAGCGAGACGAGCCACCGCATGTCGGCGAGACTATCAGTTCTCACGGGGACTACCGGACGGAGCGCAGCCGTCGTGCGCGTCGCGGAACGCGCAGTTATCGTCGTGCGCCGGCCGCGCGGGCGCGGTGGCGTTGGTGGTCGGCGCCGCGCTGCCGGATCCACCGGTGGCCGGTAGTAGCGGCGGCGGCCGAGCGGACGGCGCCGCGCGATGGCTACCGGTCGTCGCCGGGGCACTCCCCCCGGCCGCCGAGTGCGCCGATGCGGTCGCGGGAGACGCACCGGGTGTGCCGGTGGATGGCGCGGACGCCGAGGTCGTCGGCTTGGTCGCGGTGCGCGTGCCGTCGCCGGTGCTCGCGGCAGCGGCTGGAGCGCCATCGTGCGGAGCGCCGGTGCTCGCGGCAGCAGCGGAAGCCCCGGCGGCCGGATCACCGGGCGCGGCGGGAGCCTTCGCGGATGGCGCGGCGGGACCGTCGACGGCTGGATCGCTGGTCTTGGCGGCCGCGGTCGGCACGGCGGGCGAATGCGCGGAGGATGGGCGCGCGATCGGCGCGTGAGGTGGCGAGCCGGTCCGCGCACGCGACACGACGACGCCGATGGCGGTCGCCGCGACGACGGCTGCGATGATGGCGGCCGTGACGCGCCGGCGACGGCGACCCGGGATGCGATAGGTCGTGCTGAGCGAGGTCGCGGCCGTCGCGTGGGGTGACAGGATCGCGGGCTCGGTCGCTCCGGTCGCGGCCGCGTGAATCGCCGCGGCGTCGGCACTGGCGGCATTCGCAGCGGCGACGGCGCTCACCGCCGCGCCGGGCGCGCTCCCCCGGGCGGGCGTCGGGTCGATCGCGGCGGTGCTCGCCGCCGAAGGGGTCACAGCGCGCGCGGCGGCCGCGGCGGCGATCGGCGGCGCAGGGAGGACCGGCGCCATCGGCGTCAGCGCGGGGATCTGCGGCACGAGGTGGGTTTGCGGCGCGAGGTGCACCTGCGGCGCGAACTGCGCTTGCGGCCCGGGCGCCGCCGGCGACCAATCGATGAACGGGCTGCGGCGCAGCGTGCGCGCCATGCGCTCGGCGAGCAGCTGCGCCTGGTGCGGATTGCGCGCGAATGGCACCAGGTCGCGGCCGAGCTCGGCCATCGACGCGTAGCGCTGCTCGGGCGGTTTGGCGAGGCAGCGCATCACCACTTGCTGCAGCGCGGGCGGCGTGTTGGGCATCGGGCCCGGCGGATCGACCGCGACCTTGACGCACATCTCGGAGAAGCTCTCGGCCTCGAACGGCCGGCGGCCCTCGAGCATCTCGAACAGCACGGTGCCGAGCGACCAGATGTCGGTGCGCGCGTCGACGTGGCGCGCCGACCGCATCTGCTCGGGCGACATGTACGCCGGCGTGCCGAGCAGCGACTGGGTCTGGGTGAGCACCATGGCTTCGTTGGTCAGCGCCTTCGAGATGCCGAAGTCGAGGACCTTGATCAGCGCGCTGCCGTCGAGCCGCCAGGTCACGAACAGGTTGCTCGGCTTGATGTCGCGGTGGACGATGCCGAGCGAGTGCGCCTCGGCGAGCGCCTCGCACGCCTGCAGCGTGAGCTCGACCGCCCACGCGCGCGAGATCGTGCCGCGCTGCTCGAGCAGCTCGTCGAGGTCGTGGCCCTCGAGGTACTCCATCACCATGTACGGCACGTTGGCGTCGGACCGGCCGACGTCGGTGACCCGCGCGACGTACTCGCTCCTCAGCTTGGACGCGGCCTGCGCCTCGCGCATGAAGCGCTCGACCGCGTCGGCGTCGTCGAGCACGTCGCGCCGCAGCATCTTGATCGCGACCCGCTCGTTGAGCGCGAGGTGCGTGCACTGCGCGACCACGCCCATGCCGCCGTGCCCGAGGATCGCGTCGACGCGGTACTTCTCGACGAAGATCTCGCCGAGACGAACCCCTGCATCGACTGTGCGCGGCGTGGTTGCCACAGGCCGCAGAGGGTAGCTCGCCGCACAGGTGCGCTCAATGGACCACCGCGGGACCACCCTGGACCACCGTGGGACCACCCCGGTCCGCTGCGCCGTGACGCGCGCGCACCTGGCGCCGCCTCAGTGCGAGATCTGGTGGATCTTCAGGACGTTGGTCTGCATGCCGGAGCCGACCGGCACCGCCATCGTGATCAGGACGTTCTCGCCCGGCAGTGCCAGGTTGCGCTCGATCATCGTGGCCTCGACGCGGTCGAGCAGCTCCTCGGTGGTGGCCGCCGGGGAGATCAGGACCGCCGTCACGCCCCAGAACATCGCGAGCCGGCGAAAGGTGACCTCGTCGGTCGTCAGGCACACGATGTTGGCCTCGGGGCGGTACTCCGAGACCAGGCGCGCGGCGCCTCCCGACTCCGACACCGTGACGATGGTCTTGATCTTCATCGCGCGGGCGGCGGTCATCGCGGCGTGCGCGATCGCGTTGGCGGGCACGGCGAGCTGGAGATCCGGGACCGCGACGTTGGCGCGGTAGTAGGCGCTGCGCTCGACCTCGTCGATGATGCGCGC
>DATIPJ010000936.1:0-4927 GCA_035472155.1 Kofleriaceae bacterium | reverse complement strand
CGCGCCCTTTGTGGCAGGCGATCCGCTCGCCACGCATCTGCCTGCGATTGCTGAGGAGGCGCTGAGCTTTCGATCGCCGCGTGCGGGGTGCAGCGCGCTCCGTGACGGCGTGGGCGCGCCGCACCGCCGGTCTGCAAGGCGAGCTCGCGGCGATCGCCGAGATCGACCCGATGTGGTGGCTGCTGGCCGCCGGGGTCGCGTTCGCCGAGACCCGCGCGCCGACCGAGGTCTACCTCGCGTGCGACGCCGAGCCCGACGCCGACACCTTCATGGGCTATCGCGCGCCGCGCCCGCGCGATCTGGTGAGCGATGCGATCCGGCGCGCCAACGCTGCGCGCACCGCGCTCGCCGAGCTCGACGGCACGCTGCCGGATCAGCCGCTCGCGGTCACGATCGATTGCACGCGCGGCGGCGGCGAGACGCGCAGGACCGGGCTCGAGGCCGCGGCGTTCGCGATCGGCGGCCACTGCCTGGTCGTCCGCCTCGACGATCCGACGCTCGCGCTGCAGCTCGCTGCCGTGCTCGGCGGCGCCGAACCGCCTCGCTGGTACGGCGCGACGCCGTTCGTGTGCGTGTCGATCGGCGACGAGCCGATCGAGACCGTGCGCCACGGGCATCGCCGCGCGTGGACCGAGCGCGGCGGGCCATGGCTGGGCCTGGGGCGCGCCGGCGACGTCGCGGTGGTCTCGACCTGCCATCTGATCGTCGACGGCTACGGCCATGCGCGGATCGCGGCGCGGATCGCCGAGCTGACCGCGGCCGCCGACGACAGCTCGCCACCCAGCCCCGATGCGCCCGCGCTGGCTGCCGTGGCCGCGGCGGTGCCGCTCGCGATCATCTGGCGCGAGCTGCCCAGGCCCGCGCCGCGCCTGATCCCGCTGGCCTACGAGCTCGGCTGCATCCTGCATCGCCGCGCCGGCCGGCCCGAGGCGCGGTTCTCACCCACGATCCAGATCCCGGTCGCGCGCGGGCGCAAGGACGACCCGCTGCGTCTGCGCCGCCGGATCGTCTCGGCGACGACCAGCGTGCGGTTCGAGGGCGGCGTGCCCGAGCCGTTCGCGGCGTTCGAGGCGCGGGTGCGCGAGGTGTTCGCGCGCGAGGCCGACGGCAGCGGCCTGGTCTCGCGCCTGCTCGCCGCGGCGCGCGCGGTCCCGGTGCCGGTGTCGTGGAAGCGCAACGGGATCAGCGCCAAGCGGCCGCGCTGGCTCGAGACCGTGGCCGAGGTGATCGGCGGGCGCGCGCTGCTGTCGCGCATCGCGATGGACTCGCCGGTGCCGGCGATGTGCGCGGTGTCGTCGCCGTCGCGGCTGGCCAGCGACACCGATCCGTTCGGCGGCTGCGTGATCACGATCGTCGACGATGGCACCCGCGGCGCGATCACCGTCTGCGGCTCTGGCTTCGTCGGCACGGCCGAGCGCGCCGGCGCGTTCCTCGACGAGCTCTTGACCGCGCGCGCGGGCTAGCTATCTGCGCTCGCCGCGGCGCGTCTGCTCGGACAGCTCCTGCTTGGCGATCGCCTCGAGATGGACCTCGTCGGGGCCGTCGGCGAGCCGCAGCGTGCGCATGCTCGCCCACGCCTTGGCGAGCGGGAAGTCCTGCGACACGCCGCCGCCGCCGTGGATCTGGATCGCACGGTCGATCACGGCGAGCGCCATGTTGGGCGCGACGACCTTGATCATCGCGATCTGCTTGCGCGCCGCCTTGGCGCCGCCCTCGTCGATCGCATGCGCGGCAGCCATGACGAGCAGGCGCGCCTGGTCGATCTCGATCCGGCTCTGGGCGATCGCGTTGCGCACCAGGCCCTGCTCGGCGAGCGTCTTGCCGAACGCGACGCGCGAGGTGGCGCGCTGGCACATCAGCGAGAGCACGCGCTCGGCGACGCCGATCGACCGCATGCAGTGATGGATGCGCCCCGGGCCGAGGCGGCCCTGCGCGATCTCGAAGCCGCGGCCCTCGCCGAGCAGGATGTTCTCGACCGGGACGCGCACGCCGTTGAACGCGACCTCCGCGTGGCCGTGCGGCGCGTCGTCGTAGCCGAACACGGTCAGCGGGCGCAGGACTTCCACGCCCGGCGTATCCATCGGGACCAGGATCATCGACTGCTGGAGGTGCTTGGGCGCGGTGGGATCGGTCTTGCCCATCAGGATGGCGATCTTGCAGCGCGGGTCCATCGCGCCCGACGTCCACCACTTGCGGCCGTCGATGACGTAGTGGTCGCCGTCGCGGCGGATCCGGCACTCGATGTTGGTGGCGTCCGACGACGCGACCGCGGGCTCGGTCATCGCGAAGCACGAGCGGATCTCGCCGGCGAGCAGGGGCTTGAGCCAGCGGTCCTGCTGCGCCGGCGTGCCGTAGCGCACCAAAACCTCCATGTTGCCGGTGTCGGGCGCCGAGCAGTTGAATGCCTCCGACGCGATCGGCGAGCGGCCCATCAGCTCGCACAGCGTTGCGTACTCGGCGTTGGTGAGGCCGGCGCCCAGCTCCGACTCGGGCAGGAACAGGTTCCACAGCCCCGCGGCGCGCGCGGCGCGCTTGAGCTCGTCCATGATCGGCGGGGGCGTCCAGCGGTTGGGCGTCGCGTTGAGCTGCTCGGCGTAGATCTTCTCGGCGGGGTAGACCCGCTCCTCGAGGAACTGGCGGATGGCGGTCGACAGGGCGGCGGTGCGTTCGCTGGACGTGGGCATGGCTCAGGATCGCCGTCGGCCGCCCTCTGGCAAGCCGCGGCGGCGCCTTTGTTGGCCGCGGCGGGCGCTAGCGCTCGAGCCAGCGCCGCATCAGCCGCGCCTCGCTGGTATCGACCGCGAACGGCTGGAACTTGCGGATCGCCGCGAACACCTCGGTGGTGGTCGAGAACCAGAAGAACGACAGCCGCGCGCCCGAGCGCAGCACCGCCTCGTGCTGCGCGTCCTGCATGAACAGCGGATGGAACTGCACGTCGCTGATCGGCAGCCCGGTGTAGTCGCGCAGCTCGCGGGTCTGATCGTCGAGCGGCGACGGCAGGCCCTGGATCGCGCCGAACGAGTAGGGCGTGGGGGTCGACGGCGGCTTGGCGTCGATCAGCGCCTGGATCAGCTCGGGGGCGAACGACTGGAACTCGACCTCGACGTCGCGGTTCGCCTCCATCGCCGCGTCGGACACGATCTTGTAGATGTCCCAGGCGCAGCGCGCGTGCAGCAGGCGCTGCTCGGGCGTGTGGCGGTCCTTGGTGTTGGCGCTGACGAACGCCTTGAGCTCGAGCAGGACCAGGAACGTGGTCCCGTCGGCGAACGTGATCGGGCCTTCCTTCTTGAAGTGTGCCGCGAGCTCGAGGGCGGGCGCGGTCGTCGGCGTGTTCTCGGCGGTGTTCGAGACGTCGTGCGCGTACAGGCACGCGTTGTCCGAGCCGCGCAGGAACGAGTCGAGCTCGATGCCGTCGATCGCCGGCCGGCCGCCCTCCTCGAGGGCGAGCGACTCGCGGAACGCCGGCAGCGTGTCGTCGCGCTCGGGATCGGTCGGCTCACCGCAGTTGGCGTTGTGGCAGATCACGATCGGGTGCGGCTGCGTGCACGCGGCCGCGGCGCCGGCGATCAGCGCCAGAAGGCTAGTTGCCCGCACTGCAGCACTCGAAGGTGACAAACATGCCGAAGTTGATGAGGTCCACGAAGTCGCGGCCCTGCGAGAACGAGATCCAGTCGGTCGGCAGGTCGCCGCCGTGCTTGACGATCACCGCGGCCGCCTCGAGCCCCCACCGGATGCGGATCGAGTCGCCGAGCAGCGGCAGCGGGGCGCCGACGCCCAGGAGCAGCTTCTCCTGGTACTCCTGGCCGCCGAGGATGCCGATCCGGGTGTTGCGAAAGCCGGTGATGACGCCCCAGCCGCCGTCGGTGACTCGCCAGGTCGCGAGCAGGTCGGTGTCGAGCTGACCATCGGTGATCACCATCGGGTCGAGGGTGAGCGAGACATCGAGGTCCCCGGTGTCGAACCCGGCCATCACGCGGATCTGGTGTGCACCGTTATCGGCGCGGAGGTTGAGGCCGGCGTGACCGGTGATATCTGCGTCTGCGGGTCGTGGTCGTGCGAGGTAAAAAAGACTGAGAATCGCAACAACGAAGTACAACCTCATCGTGAGTACGGTAGCACGATGATCTCCGAGTGCTGCTGATGCTGCATTGATGCTTCAACGCATCTGCTGTGACAGCGCACGTGTCCAATCCGGCGCTCCTGTTGTGACTTGGCGCATTGCACGCGGCACGTCGGAGCGCCTATGTAGATGCAATACAATTGCACGAGGGTGCAGCGCGTGGCGTGTGACCCGCGGGGAGGTGCGCCGGACCATGGCGGAGCGAGGGCGACCTGCCGCATTATGCGGCAGCATGGGCTGCTGTGCGAGCGAGCGGTTGTGCGAGCGCTGCTACGGCCGTGAGCTGACGGCCAAGCGGCCGCAGGCCCGCGTCGTCGGCGAGTGCTGGGCGGAGCGGATCTGTTGCGGCGAGCTGCGCCGGATCGCGGCATGGCCCGAGGGCAGCGACAAGGCGATCCAGATCGCGCGCCGCCTGGTGGGCTCGCTGGCCCGGGATCCGCGGCTGCTCGATGAGCTGGCGATCGCATGTGCGCGCGGCGCCGCCGCCTGGTGGCAGCGCCGCCCCCCGCGCTACCGGGTGTGAGATCCCTGGGATCTCGCTCTCTTATCACCGCGCGCACGTTTTTTTGCGATCGCATGTAGCGATCCGGTGGGGAGCGTCGCCTCAGGCGTGAAGGTCGATGGAGATGACTCGCATTCTCGAATCAAGCGTCCATGCCGATGTTGTCGGCGCGGGGGCGCGGGCAGGGCGGGATCGCGGTTGTGGGGTGGAGGTCGAGGGCGGGTAGGGGGATCGCGGCGCCGCTTCGCTGGGGCGAGCATTGCTCGCGCTGGCCTGGAGCGGCGCCGCGGCGGCGGGGGGGGTTG
>DATIPJ010000935.1:0-4677 GCA_035472155.1 Kofleriaceae bacterium | reverse complement strand
ATCACCGGCCCGAACATGGCCGGCAAGTCGACCTACATGCGCCAGGTCGCCCAGATCGCGCTGCTCGCGCAGATCGGCTCGTTCGTGCCCGCGAAGTCTGCGCATGTCGGCGTGTGCGATCGCGTGTTCACGCGGGTCGGCGCGGCCGACAACCTGTCGCGCGGCGACTCCACGTTCATGGTCGAGATGCGCGAGACCGCGTCGATCCTGGGCAAGGCCACCCGGCGCTCGCTGGTCGTGCTCGACGAGGTCGGCCGCGGTACGTCGACGTTCGACGGCGTCTCGATCGCGTGGGCGGTCACCGAGTTTCTCCACGACGCGATCGGCGCGCGCACCCTGTTCGCGACCCACTATCACGAGCTGGTCGCGCTCGCCGACAGCCGGCCGCGCGTCCGCAACATCTCGGTCGCCGTCCGCGAGCACAAGGGCGAGATCGTGTTCCTGCGCCGCATCGTGCCCGGCGGCGCCAGCAAGAGCTACGGCATCGACGTCGCGCGCCTCGCCGGCCTGCCGCGCTCGGTCGTCGCGCGCGCGCGCCAGATCATGAGCCAGCTCGAGGGCGGATCGCAGCTCGGCAGCTCGGCGCAGCTCTCGCTCTTGCCGACCGCGGCGCCGTCGCCGGTGCTCGCGCGGCTGGCCGCGATCGACGTCGACCGCACGACGCCGCTCGAGGCGCTCGCCCTGCTCGCCGAGCTGAAAAAGCTGGCCTGAGGCGGAAACGAGGCAGCGAGCCTGCAACGGCTCGACGCTGCCCTGAAGGAAGCACTGCGCGCGGCCGATGTAGGAAACGTGGCTGCTTTGGCTACGCGCGTTGTGGCTGTTCACCCCCAAGAACGCAAGGTCGGGGGCGCTAGCCCCTGCGATATCGCCAACGGATCTCGTCACAAGCCACGTGAATTATTCGGCTTGGATCTTGGCTCGGCCCTTGTATCGGCGTTCATCACTCGTTTCGAGGAGGCATGTCTGTGAAGCACTCAATCAAGAGCATCGCGATCGGGGCCGCGCTGTTCACGTTCGCAGGGATCGGCTGCAGCAGCGACGATTCCGGCCCGCTGGGGAACGTCGAATCGCTCATCATCTTGCAGCGCGCCAAGCGCAATGACGGCGGCGACATCTTCCAGTACACGTCGTACCTGCCGGGCGCCAAGATCTCCCAGCTCTCGCCGCCGACAGCGGACGGCAAGCTGACGACGATCTGCTGCACGCAGGACCCCGATTTCGCGAAGGCCGATATCTCCGGCTACGACATCTCGTTCGACGCCAAGTCGATCGTGTTCTCGGCCAAGCTCAACGACAACCAGCGCTACGGGCTGTTCCTCCTCCAGCTCGCGGACGGCAGCATCACCCAGGTGCCGACCGACCCTGGTCGCGATTACGTCTCCCCGATCTTCCTGCCCGGCGACCGCATCCTGTACATGACCAATGCGATCGTCGAGCCAGGAGCCCCGCAGCACCAGGACGAGTACGAGCGCGGCACCACCACGCAGATGGGCCGCATGGACCTCACCGGCGGCAACGTCGAGCTCGGACCCCGCAACCTCTCGCACCGCAGCTTTCCGAGCCTGACCTCGGACGGCCGCGTGGTGTTCACCCAGTGGGACCACCTCGGCGGCGAGAACAGCGGCCACCTGATGTTCATGAGCCAGGACATGCAGAACCTCCGCGAGGGCTTCGGCAAGGAAGGCAGTGGCATCTCGAACTCGATCGTCAAGGCGACCGAGATCGCCCCGGGTCGCCTGCTCGCGATCGCGACGGCGCGCAGCCGCACGCTCAGCTCGGGTGAGCTGATCGACATCCGCCTCGGCACGCCGGTCGAGAACCACGACGGCATCGTGTCGGCGCCGAGCAATCAGTCGGAGGCCAACTCGACGGTCCGCGAGCTCACGCCCGACGTCCCCAACGGCGAGGAGCCCGCGGCGCAGACGATCGGTCGCTACTACGACGCGGTCGCGCTCAACGCCAAGGAGAAGCCCGACCTGCTGGCGTCGTGGTCCGACGGCCCGGTCGAGTCCGGCGTGCTGTCCTCCGCGGGCCTCACCCCCGACTTCGGCATCTACCTGTTCAGCAGCGAGACCCAGCAGCGCCGCCCGATCTTCAACGACCCCGAGATGTGGGACATCTTCGCGCGGCCGCTCACCACGCGCACGGCGCCCAACGTCGTCAGCTCGGCGCAGGATCCCAAGCTCGGCAACCAGATGATGATCGGCTCGCTCGACGTCTATAACTCGACGCTGGCGCCCCAGAAGGTCGCCGACGGCGAGATCTATGGCGTGCGCGTGATGGAGGGCTTCTCGTCGGAAGAGGGCGCGCCCCGCATGTTCGGCACCACGATGTTCGAGGGCCACGCCAACCTCGGCGTCGCCCCGATCGAGAACGACCACTCGTGGTCGGCGCTGGTCCCGGCCAACGTGCCGCTCCACCTGCAGACGGTCGACAAGTTCGGCATGTCGCTGTTCAACGAGGGCTTCTGGTTCTCGGGCCGCGCCGGCGAGGCGCGCGTGTGCGGTGGTTGCCACGAGGATCGCGCGCGCACCACCAACGTGACGCCCGGTCTGCTCGAGACCTTCGCGCGCGGTGCGACCCCGATGTTCGGCACCACGCCGCGCAAGATGCGCGCGAACCCGGCGCCGGCGACGGCGAAGGACGTGGTCGGCGTCCCGTGGAGCACCGTCGTGCAGCAGATCTTCAACGACAACTGCACCAGCTGCCACAATGGCACGCCCGGCGCGGCGAACCCGTCGTACACGATCACCGACACCACCACCGGCCAGCTGGTCGCGACCTGGACGTTCGACCTCCGCGATCAGCCGGTCCCGGCTGCGCTGACGGTCGCCGCGGGCGGTGCCTCGTACTCGGCCTCGTACTTCTCCGTGGCCGGCCCGGATCCCGAGGCGATCGAGAAGGGCCACCTGATGCTCGGCCCCGGCTTCAAGGTCTACATGACCCCGATGGACGCGCGCGGCTCGGAGATGATCAAGAAGATCAACCCGACCCAGCTGTTCCCGAACCCGTCGACGCTCCGCGCGTTCGCTGGCAATGGCCACCTCGCCGAGCAGGGCAAGCCCGAGCTCAGCGCGCGCGATCAGTACATCCTGATCCTGGCCGCCGACATGGGCGTCCTCTACTACTCGCGCGAAAACCTGCCGGGTAACTACACGTTCTGATCCACCGCGGAATCCCACGGAGAATGACTATGAAGAACATCTCGATGAAGATCGCCGCGGTTGCGTTCGCAATGCTCGTTCCAGCCGTCGCGTTCGCGGGCAAGGGCGGCAGCTACGCCCGGCTGTCGTCCGCGGTGGCCTCCAACTCGGTCGACGCGATGATCTCCGAGGTCGAGCGGATGGAATCGCTCTACTGTGAGGAGTGCATCCAGGTCATCACCAACATGACCGAGGACTCGCGCTACGCGATCCGCGAGGTCGCCGCGTGGTGGTTCGCCCGCCGCCCGGCGCTCAAGGACATGCTCGCGTCGCAGTTCGTCGACGATCTGCCGCGCGGTGACACCATCAAGGTCCGCAACGCGGCCGACTTCCTCGGCGGATCGAAGACCTACAACGCGCTGCCCCAGCTGCGCGCGGCGATCCACCGCGGCGACATCGGCGTCGAGGCTCGCCTCGCGCTGGTCCGCGCCGCGGCCACGATCGCCCACACCGGCGGCAACGAGGTGCTGACCACCGCGATGGGCGACGGCGACGCCAGCGTCCGCGCGGCGGCCGTTGTCGCGTGGCGCGACGTGCTCGACCAGCAGAGCGCGCTGCCCGTGGTCCCGCTGCTCGGCGACGCCGACGCCAACGTTCGCGCCCAGGCGGCGACCGTGGTCGGCGGCATGCGCGAGCTGAGCGGGCGCGAGGCGCTCGAGCGCCTGGTCGTCGGCGACGCCGACTCGTCCGTGCGGCGCAATGCCGCGTGGGCGCTCGGTCAGCTCGGCAACGCGGCGTCGCGCGCGGCGCTGCTCCAGGCCTCCGGCGACAAGAGCGGCCTGGTCCGCGGCGTCGCGAAGGCGTCGCTCGCGTTGCTTCACTGAGCCGCTGACGAGCATGGCTGCGTGATCGCATCCTCACCGGCGCCCGGCGACCCATGCCGCGCGCCGTTCGCCATTCTGCGCACCTTGCCTCGTGATCCGAGCCGCACCGAGCCTCGAAAGCTCGGGCGGCTCTTCGCCGTTTCCCTCGACTCTTTATCGACGACGATCGGAGTACTATGACTGCTATGGACCCAACGGGAGCCGACCGATCGACCCGTGTGCGATGGCGGCGATCTGCGCCGCTCCTGGCGTGCGCGCTCGCCGCGCTCGGCGCCGGCTGCGGCGGTGACTCACCGCCCGGGCGGACGTTCTACGAGCGCAACATCGAGCCGATCCTGATCCAGAAATGCGCCGGCAACACCTCGGGCTGCCACTCGACCAACAGCGATGATCCGTTCGAGTTCGCCGCCGGCAACTTCGACGTGAAGTCGTTCGAGAACGTGCAGAAGCGGCGCGACGTCCTGGCCCCGTTCGGCGCGTATCCCTATCCGCTGCTGCTGATCAAGGCAGTCCCGGCCGGGTCGCTCAAGATGTTCTACGGCGACACCCAGCTCACGATCGACGTCCAGCACTCGGGCGGGCCGGTGCTCGACACCAACTCCGACGCCTACTTCACCCTGCAGAGCTGGCTCGACAACGGCGCCACCGCG
>DATIPJ010000934.1:0-2025 GCA_035472155.1 Kofleriaceae bacterium | reverse complement strand
GCGGCCTCGAGCGCGGCTGCGCCGTCGCGCACCGCGGTGACCCGGTAGCCCCAGCGCTCGAGGTAGCTCGAGACCGTGAGCACGGTGCCCTCGTCGTCCTCGGCGAGCAGCACGCGCGGGCCGACCAGGGACGGCGCGGGGGCAGGGCGGCGCGGCGGCGGGGCGGGCACCGCCGGGGCCTCGCCGGCGTAACTCGACGACACCGGCAGCGCGACGGTGAACGTCGTACCGGCGCCGACCTCGCTGTCGACCCGGATCTGGCCGCCGTGCAGGTCGACGATGCGCTTGGCGAGCGCGAGACCGATGCCGGCGCCGCCATGCACGCGCGACATCGACGCATCGAGCGTCACGAACGGCTCGAAGATGCGCGCGCGATCGCCGGCCGCGATGCCGGGGCCAGTGTCGGTCACCGCGATCTGGATCTGGCGCGCGTCGTCGCGGCGCTCGGCGCGCAGCGTCACCGTGGCGCCGCGCGGGCTGAACTTGCTCGCGTTGCCGAGCAGGTTGAGCAGCACCTGCTTGATGCGGCGGCGATCGATGTCGACCGGCGGCAGCGCGGCCTGGAGGTCGATCACCAGCCGCTGGTCCTTGAGCGCGACCTGGTTGCCGATCAGCGCCGCGCTCTCCTCGATCAGCGGGCGCAGCAGCACCTGCTCGCGCTCGATCGGAAACTTTCCGGCCTCGACGCGCGCGATGTCGAGCACGTCGTTGATCAGCTCGAGCAGGTGGCGGCCGCTCGCGTGGATCGTCGTGAGCGCGTCGTCTTGCTCCGGGTTGAGATCGCCGAAGATGCCCTCGAGCAGCGCCTCCGACAGCCCGAGCACCGCGTTGAGCGGTGTGCGCAGCTCGTGGCTCATGTGCGTGAGGAAGTCGGTCTTGGCGCGACTGGCTTCGACCGCCGTGCGTTCGCGCGCCTCGAGCTCGACGAGGCGCGCGCGCACCTCGAGCTCATCGTCACCTACGATCGCTACACCTGATGGGTCGGTCGAACGGGCCACGCGACGTACTACAGGTCGACATAGTCTGCTCGCCGCGCAGGGCGCGCCGGGAACAGAGTCGGGTACGAGCCGGGTAATTCAGTATAGTGCGGATCAGAGGTTTCCCGTGAAGGCGAAGACGTCCCTGGCGTGGCTGCTGGTGTTGCTCGTGCTCGCCGCGCTCGCGGCATGGTGGCTGGTGCGCGGCGATCGCTCGCCGCCACCCAGCGCGCCGACCGTGGTTGCGAGCGGGTCCGCGACGGGGGCCGCGGTCGCACCTGCCGCGTCTGCCGCGCGCGCACCCGGCCCACGGCCCGGCGCCGAGATCGCGGAGGCGGCCGACGCCGAGACCGCGGGCGGCGTGATCGACGGCCGCGTGCTGAACGGCGTCACCCGCGAGGGCGTGCCGAACGCCGAGCTGAGCTTCCTCGCCGACGGCGGGGTATCGACCGTGCGGACCGGCGGCGACGGCGCATTCGAGCTCCGGCCGCCCGCGACGGGGACCTTCGTGCTGTCGACGATCACGGCACCCGGCTTCTTGCCGTACGCGCCCGAGCTCGGCCACTCGAGCGTGCGGCTCACCTTGATGCGCAACAAGGCCGTGCACGGCGTGACCTTGCTGCTGTATCCCGCCGTCGAGTACCAGGGCCTCGTCGTCGATGCGCGCAGCGCACCGGTCGCGGGCGCGCGGGTCCGCCTGCTCGGCAGCCCATCGGGCGAGCAGGTCCTCGAGGGTGCATCCGCCGAGTGGAAGACCGGCCGCGACGGCCGCTTCACGTTTCACGCCGCCCCCGACGCCGTGCTCGAGGCGCGCTCGGGCAACCTGCGCGGATGGGCGCGCATCGACCGCGCCGTCGCGCTGCGCAAGAAGGTCACGATCCAGATCGGCAACGCGCCCGCGCGCGACGCGACGATCAGCGGCCACGTGCGCGACGACACCGGCGCGCCGGTCGGCGATGCGCTCGTGCGCGCCGAGCCCTCGAAGGAGGACAACGATCTGGCCACCGTGTTCGCGACCACCGGCCCCGACGGCGCGTTCACCCTCGCC
>DATIPJ010000933.1:0-6273 GCA_035472155.1 Kofleriaceae bacterium | reverse complement strand
CGGTGATCACCATCGCGCGGACGTCCTCGCGGACCTCGATCTCGGCCGCCACGTCCTGCATCCGGAGGTTCAGATCGCGCGACAGCGCGTTGCGCGCGTCGGGGCGGTTCAGCGTGATCCAGACCGTGCTGCCGCGGTGCTCGACGATCAGTTCGTCCGGTTGCGCCATACCGGGAAGCTATCACTTCCCGTCGATCCCACGGGGCGTTGCCCCCGCCCGGTCAGCCGCCGAGCTCGGCGCGCCGGCGCGCTCGCGCCTGCTTGCCGATGTGCGCCTTGAGGTACTTCGACGGCAGCTCGTGGCCCACGAACGTCGCCGCCGTGCGCGACGCCTCGGTCAGCTTGTCGAGATCGATGCCGGTCTTGACGCCCATGCCGTGCAGCATCGCCACGACGTCCTCGGTCGCGAGATTCCCCGAAGCGCCCGGCGCGTACGGGCATCCACCGAGCCCGCCCGCCGCCGAGTCGATCGTCGTGATGCCCAGGGTCAGCGCCATGACGCAGTTGGCGAGCGCGGTGCCCTGGGTGTCATGGAAATGCACCGCGATCGCGGGCGCCGGGTACTTCGCGAGCACGCGGCCAAGCACGTCCTCGACCTGCCGCGGGTTCGCCACACCGATCGTGTCGCTGATCGAGATCTGGTACACGCCCATGTCGTGGAGCTTGCCGGTGAGCGAGACCACCGCCTCGGGATCGATGTCGCCCGCGTAGGGGCAGCCGAAGCACGTCGACAGATACGCGCGCACCGGCACCCCCGCCGCGCGCGCATGGGGCACCACGTCCTCGAACGCCGTGAGCGTGTCGGCGATCGTCTTGTTCACGTTCTTCTTGTTGTGGGTCTCCGACGCGCTCATGAACACGGCGATCTCGCGCATGCCGGACGCGAGCGCCGCGTCGAGGCCCCGCTTGTTGGGGACCAGCGCGCTCATGCGCACACCCGGGACGCGATGCACGCCGCGCGCGACCTCGGCCGAATCGGCCAGCTGCGGGATCCACTTGGGCGAGACGAAGCTCGTGATCTCGATATTGCGAACGCCCGACGCAACCAGCGAATCGATGAAGCGGATCTTGTCCGCGGTCGGCACCTGGCGCGCCTCGTTCTGAAGGCCGTCGCGCGGCCCGACCTCGTAGATCGTGGCTTCGGCTGGCAACTTCACGAGACACCCATGCCAGAACCATAGTGCGCGTCGAGCTCTCCGACCAGCGCCGGCGTCAGCTCGTCGAGCGTGTCGATCACGCGGTGCGCCGCGGACTGATCCCAGCCGGCGAAGTTACCGGCGCGGCAGGCCACCACGATGCACCCCGCCGAACGGCCAGCCTCGATCCCGGCCACCGAGTCCTCGATGACCAGGCATTCGGCCGGGGCGAGGCCGAGCGCCGCGATCGCCGCGCAGTAGCCATCGGGAGCGGGCTTGCTGCGGCGAACGTCCTCGGCTGCGACGATCACCGGGAACGCCGCCTCGGGGCCGATCAGCGGCAACACCTGGGTCACCTCGACCCGTGAGCTGCCGGTCACCAGCGCGCGCGGATGGTCGGCCGTCCAGCCCAGCAGGCTGCGTGCGCCCGGGAGCACGGTGATGCCGAGCTCGGCGAACACCTCGTCGCGCAGCATCGCGGTCTGCGCGATCGTCTCCTCGCGGCTCCACGCCAGCTGCGGGTAGCGCGCGGCCAGGCTGTCGTAGATCGCCATCCACGACCGGCCGATGATGAAGTCGCGGTCGTACTGCGCGATCGCGATGCCCTGGCCGCGGAGCAGCGCGCGCGCCATCGCCTCGGCGGTCTCGCGCTCGGAATCGACGAGCGTGCCGTCGAGATCGAACAGAAAGCCGCGGATCGCCATCGCCAGGGCGCGTTGTATCACGCCGCCGCGGCCGCTTTCGGTGATGCCGCTCTCGCGGGCTGTAACCGCTGTGGCTGCAAACGGCACGATAGGACTGTGTCCGCGGGTACGAGCCCCATCGAGCTGTACGTGATCGGCGTGTCGCCCTGGTGCATCGTACGGGTAAGGAGCCTCATGAATCGCATGGATCGCTGTGCCGTCCTTCGAGCGCTCGGGTGTCTCGTGCTCGCCGCCTGCGCAGGCCACGCCCAGCAGGCGGTCGCGCTGTACGAGAACGGTGATTACACGGGCGCCGCGCGCGCCGCCGACACAGGCCTCGCCGCGCACCCAGGCGACGAGGGACTCTGGCAGATGCGCGTGCGCGCGGCCCTGGCGCAGGGCGACGGCGCGGGGGTCGCCCGGGCGTACGCGGGCTATCGCGCGCAGCTGTCCGGCGACGACGACAAGGCGCTCCTGCGCGAGCTCGCGATCGCCACGCTGGGCCAGGCGCTGGCCTCGCCGTCGGTGAAGCTCAAGGTCATCGCGATCGAAGCGGTCGAGGCCGCCGAGCTGCAGCCGCTCGCCGAGAAGGTCGGGGAGCGGATGACCGACGACGACGACCGCGTGGCCGCCACCGCCGCGATCGCCGTGCTGCACGGCTTCCCGCAGGCGCCGCAGGTCGCGGGCGACATGCTGCGCTCGGAGAACGCCGAGGCGCGCCGGATCGCCGTCGAGGGCGTCGGCAAGAAGGTCGGAAGGCTCGCCCTGGCCGACCTCGAGAAGGCCGCCGCCGACCCCGACGCCCGTGTGCGCCGCGCCGCCACCCGCTGGCTCGGCCAGCTCAAGGACACCGGCGCCGCCGAGCTCCTCACGCGCCACCTGCGCGACCCCGACGACGCCGTGCGCGCCGCCGCCGCCTCCGCCCTCGCCCGCATCGGCGCGCCCAACCTGGCCGAGCTCGCCAGGCAGGCTCTCGCCGACGACCGCGACCCCATCGTCGCCACCGAGGCAGCGATCGCGCGCGGCGGCGGCCCCTCCGCGGCCCAGGCGCTCGAGCGCGCCGCCGCCTCCGCCGAATGGACCGTGCGGGCCGGCGCCGCCAACATCTCCGTGCGCGCCGCCGGCAAGGACGCCGCCGTCGCCCTCGCCCGCCGCCTTGCGACCGACCCCGAGCCGGCCGTGCGCCTGGCGGCCGCGCGCGTGCTCGCCCACGCCGGCGACCTCGCGGCCGCCGCCGCCCTCTTCGTCGCGGCCCTCGCCTCGCCCGATCTGGCCCTCCAGGCCGCGACCGATCTCGCATCGCAGAACGACGACCGCGGCACCCGCGCCCTCGAGGCCGCCGTCACCAACGCCGCCCTCGGCCAGCTCGACCGCGCCGCCGCCGCCGCCGCGCACCGCACCGCCCACAAGATCACCCCGGGCCTGGTCGCCGCCCTCGCCGACGACGCCGGCATCGTCCGCGTCGAGGCCGCCGCCGCCCTCGCGATGCTCTCTCGCCGCTAGCCTGGCTGGTCTGGCTCCACTCGCATCGACGCACAGGAGCGCCAGCGCCGCCGCCGGAGACCGAGCATGGCTCGCAGCGCCCATCATCCGTCGTGATTGGCTTCTCCCGTTTGGCCGCGATCGCTTCTGCCCGATGGCGGGGCATCAGCGAACGGTGCATGAGCGCTCGTACTTCGCGCGCTCGCACCTCGTCAATGTCAATCCAGGAACCAATACGCACTCAACGACAGGCATCAACACAAGTGCATGCAACCGCTGCGATACTGCGTTGTCCTCGGCGATCTGTTCGAGCAGCATCGTGCGTGCCGGCTGCCTGCTCGGATGCGCGTGCCTCTGGCAGCGCAGATCAGGCGGCAGCGCTACACGAACGGTCGTCGAATCAGAGCGAGCGCACGAACTGCACGACGTTGTGCTTGTTCGTAGCGTTCAGCGCGTTGAAGGCGTTCCTCGAGGTCAGGGCCTGGCCATCGTGCGCGAGGATGGCGGTCGCCACGTCGCCCGTCCTGCCGTCGTGCAGCAGGTGGTTGCGGAACCGGATGCCCCACAGCGGCGCGGTCCGCATGCGTCGGGTCACCGCAACAGAGTCACCGTCGTCACCGATCTGATCGCCGAGCCCCCCCATGTCGTGGACCAGGAAGTCCGAGAACGGGTTGAATGCGAAGTTGCCCGGGACGCCGTTGGGCGCGGGGTTCGGCGTGCGGAACGTGGTGGTGACATGGCAGCCGTTGCAGCCGATCTGGTTGAAGACCGGCGCGCCGGCGTTGATCGCGGCGGCATCGCTCAGATCGCGCTCGGGGGGCGCGAGGAACGTCATGAAGGTCAGGAAGTTCTGGACGTCCTCCTGGAGCTCGGTCAGCCCGCCCGCGCAGGAGCCGACGGCATCGTCGGTCCCCGCCGGCACACCGGCCGGCGCCGCCGCTGCCAGGTCATCGCAGCCCGCTGGCTGGGCGACTCCGTTGGGCGCCGACTCGGTCGCGAATGCGGTGATCGAGGTGCCCCGGAAGCAGTGCTGGGTCGTGATCCCCATCTCGTTCTTGTAGGCATCGGCGGCGAACGTGGCCAGGTTCGAGACGCCGCCCTTCCATCCGAAGCGCGCGACGCGGACCGTGCCGATGGCCTGCGACGCGTCGCGGGGATTGGGGATCAGCACCGCCGCCCTCCGCACGATGCCGCGGACGTTCGCGGGCTCGGCGGCCGCGAGCTGGTCGAAGAACGAGTCGGGCATGGCGTCGACCAGACCGAGCCCGAACAGCGGCGTGGTCAGGCGACCGACGTTGTGCACCGTGGCGTCCGCCGGCTCGCGCTCGAGCGGGACCGTACAGGACCGCGTGCCGTTGCTGAAGCTGCCGAGGGTGAACAGCTGGCGCAATGATCCGCCCTCGTTCGAGAGCTCTCGGAACACCCCGTTGGCCACGCGTCCGAACCGCCGCTCGATCTGTTCCCCGGCGCCGCCCTGCGCTCCGCCGGTATGGCAGTTGCCGCAGGCGGTCTCGTTGAACACCGGCCCGATACCGTCATCGATGGCTTCGCCCAGGTTGAAGTTGTCGAGCGCCTCGTCGAAGTCGGCGTCTGTGATGCCCCCGACGTGTCTGCCCAGCGTGATCGCCGACTGGGTCGACGACTCGGCCGGATCGTCGTTCGTCACGTCGCCCGACAGATCGTCCGGCATGGAACACGCCGCGAACGCACCGGCACACGCACTCCATATTGCTGCTTTTCGAATGAACGAGATCGCCATCTGAGCACCTCTGTTGTGATTGCAGGCAAGCGGGCATCACGGATCCGAGGCGCACCCCTCGCGTCCGCAACGTCGGCGGTCGTATCGGCACATCGAGCCGATCACTCGCGCATTGCAACCTAGTTGCGAAACAGACAGCGTGTCAATATCAAGTTTCTGAGCACACAATTGGATGTGTATTAGATATTTGAGAATCCGGACACGAAACAATCAATAATCGCGACCGTGCATTATCGCACATCACAACGTGATGCGGATTTCGTCAATACGGCCATCCGTATGCAATTCGGTGATGCAGCGTGCGCATCTGCGAGCACGGAGGCGTGCATTCGCAGCACAACCGTGCGCCAGAGAGACAATCTCGTGAGAGCCTCTCTCCAGCGGCCATGAATTGCATCACGCGCCCGGTCGAGCGCGGAGCGTCAGTTCAGTCCCCGTCGTTCGCGCCGTTATCGAGATCGGCAACAAACGACGCGATCCACGATAGAGGTGCATTCCAGTTGATCGCGATCTCGTTGGTCGAATACGACTGGATATCGTCGATGTAGCAAAACTGCGGCGCACAGCCGGAGAGCTTGCCCTGGGCAAACGGGTCCTGGATCCCGGAGTTCGGGCCACCTGCAATGGTGCCCGGCGGCGGGTGCGGCAGCGCGGGATCGAGCTGATTCGCATACAGCCGCGTGTGCTGATTCCGTGCGGTCACGGTGCCATAGCCGGTGACATACGACAGGTTGAGCGCATTGCGTCCGAACAGGTAATCGACGCCCGAGAGCACGGCGCTGCGATACTTCGAGGCTCCGGTGATGTCGTATGCAGTTGCGAGAACGATGAGGTTGTTCAGGATCTGGCTGTTGGAGCCCCACGTCCATTGGTTGCTCGCCGGTGCATAGGGCTGGTCGTAGGGCTGGGCGCTCTGGACCGCGAGGATGCCGTCTGCCGCCCTGACGACCGAGGCGCGAATCTTGTCCCGCCCCGCGATGCGATTGGGCACCATCGCCAGATCGAGCTGGCCCAGCGCACCCGGCGTGTTCCAGGAGAAGCCTTCGACAGAAAACACCTGGCCGTTCGCGAGCGGCGAGGCCACGACGTCCGCCCGGTACGCCTCTTCTCCGGTGGTCAGGAATAGCTCGGCGGCGGCCCAGAAGAATTCGTCGCGCACATCGCCGTCGCTGTAGGCGCCTCCGCCCGAATTGCCGTCTGCGTCCGGTGCCAG
>DATIPJ010000932.1:0-8498 GCA_035472155.1 Kofleriaceae bacterium | reverse complement strand
CGCCACGACGGGTGCCTTGCGCGCCGGCCCGCCTGCTTTGGCGGCGTCTGCCTTGGCGGCGTCTGCTTTGGCAGCGTTTGCCTTGGCGGCCTCTACCTTGGCAGCGTTTGCCTTGGCGTTTGCCTTGGCGGCTACTTTGGCGGCGTTTGATTTGAAAGCATCTGCTTTGAGAGCATCTGCTTTGGGAGCATCTGCTTTGGGAGCATCTGCTTTGGAGGGTGGTGGCGCGGAGGAGGGTGATGGCGCGGAGGAGGGTGATGCTGCAGAGGAGATGGGTGATGGCGAAGGCGATATCGCCGACGGCGCGGCCGGGGCAGGTGGCGGTCGAGAGGCCTCGACGGTTTGCGTTGGGACTCCGGGCACGTCGGTCGGGTCGCCGCGGCCGCGGACGTGGAGCACGAGGAGGATGGCGGCGATGGCGAGGGCGACGACGGCGGCGCCTGCGACGGCGGGGCCGCGCCGCGATGGCAACGTCGGCCGCGCGATCGCGCCCGCGGCAGTGCCCAGGGTAGTGCCGAGGATGTTGCTCGGGGAAGATCCGAGGATGTTGCTGGGGGTGGCGCCGAGGGGGGAGATGCTCGAGACCGCGGCGGACAGCGGCGCGGGGGTCAGTCGAAGCGTGACCTGCGCCGGGCTGGACGCGGCAGAGGCAGCGCCGCGGCGGTTGAGCAGCTGGAGGAGATCGTGGGCGGTCTGCAGTCGGTCCTCGGCGCGCTTGGCGAGGAGCGAGGCCACGATCTGCTCGATGACCGGCGAGACCTCGGGGGCGAGTGTCCGCAGCTCGGGAGGCGCGACGTGGAGGTGCGCGCCGATGACCTCGCCGGCGCCTTCGCCCACGAAGGGGGGCACGCCGGCCAGCATCTCGAAGAGGACGCACCCCAGGGCGTAGAGGTCGGCGCGGTGGTCGACGTGGCCCGCGCCGCGGCACTGCTCGGGCGACATGTACATCGGTGTGCCCAGCACCGCGTTGGTCGAGGTCTGGGTGAGCGCGCCCTGGTCGTCGGTGAGCTTGGCGATACCGAAGTCGAGGACCTTGACGCGCTCGCCGGAGGTGGCGTCGGCGTCGGGGACCAGGAAGACGTTCTCGGGCTTGATGTCGCGATGGACGATTCCTGTGGCGTGCACGGCGGCCAGTGCGCCGGCGATACCGCGCACGATCGCGAGCGCTTCGGGCTCGCGCAGGCGGCCGCGGCCGGCGATGCGGCTCGCGAGGGTCTCGCCGCGGAGAAGCTCCATGACGATGTACGCGCTGCCGTCCTCCATGTAGCCGAAGTCGTAGAGCTCGACGATGCCGGGGTGGTGGATCGCGCTGACGGCGCGCGCCTCGTTGAAGAATCGCGTCACGATGCCGTGATCGCGGCCGTATTGCGGCAGTAGCACCTTCACGGCGGCCGGCTTGCCGATCAGCATATGCTCGGCGCAATAGACGGTGCCCATGCCGCCCGTGCCCAGCGGGCCCATGATCCGGTAGCTACCGACGACACTGTCGCGCATGCGCTGCTCTGGAGAATTCACCGTAACACGCTCGTTTGATCGACAAAGCCTATTACGCTCGCTCGCGAGATAGTTTGATTCGAATCATGATCTTCTCGATTGCCACCTTTGGTGTGCACACACAACGCATGTGTCTGCTCGCGTTCGCGTGCGAGATCGAACCGCGGGTTGCGCGAACATGCGCCTCGATGCGCTCGCCGGTGCGTCGGTGGTGCCGCACTGCCAACAAGCGTGTGCACACGACGGATGTGCACCGGCGCTCGTAGATCGTCGTAGCGTTGCGGCGACATCGCGCCGGAACCGCCCCGTCGCGATCGTGAGGAGGACGGCGCCGGATCACGATCCGTGCGCTCGCGGTCGTTCAGTTGCAATCGCCGATGCGCTTCATCCAGTCGCTACGAGCCGGCGATGGATGTGCCTGCGAACGACAGTCCGCGGGCGCGGGAACGAGCGGAGCAAGAATCAGCGCGTCGTCGCAGCGACCGAGCTCAATGTGTGGCGCGGCAAACCGAGCGCGAACGAGCCGCGCGTGCCAACGAGCGCCGTGAATGGGCGGAGGGCGAGCGAGCGTCTCAGTGCGGACCGTGGCCGCCGCCGCCACCGCCGCCACCACCACCGTGGCCGCCGCCGCCGCCGCCGCCGCCATCGTCGTCGGGGGAGGGCAGCGAGATGTCGAAATCGACCGTCCCGATCGGGTCCGACGAGAACAGATTGGCGACCGCGGTGCGGTCCGCGGCCGGGCCCGGGTACTCGGTGGCAGCGACCTGGGTGATCACCGCCTGGCTGACCGGCAGCGCGCCGAGATTGGCGAGGTCCTCGCTGCAGCTGATCTTGGTGCCCTGGGCGGTGCAGCTGCCGATACCGTTGACGCTCGTGAGGTGGACCGCCGTCGCGCCCGAGGGCATGGAGCCCGTGAGCGTGACCGAGACGTCGCCGCCGACGAGGCCGACCGGTAGGTCGTAGTGCAGCGTGGCCAGGCCCGCGGTGACCGTCCATTCGACCTCGGTCATGTTGAACAGCGCGGCCGCCGTGAGGTTCGTCGGCGCCGGCACGACGTAGTGGCCGCGGAAGCTGCCGTTGGTGCGCGGCACGGACTGCGCCGTGACCATCGCGATGTCTTGTTCTTCGGCGGGCTCGCTGACGGCGCAGCCGACGACGAAGGGAGCGACGAGTCCGAACAGAGAGATCCGCATGCTAACTCCGTTGATGAGGGCCGAGCGACCAGCAATCCCTCGCGCGCGCGTTACGATAGAAGGCTGCCGCGGGAGCATGAGTAACACGTGCTTACCGGTCGGCGAGAAGCTGACGCGATCTCAGCTTTGCTTTTTAATCTCCGGGGGATAAATCCGTCAGCCAGCACCCTTGGGTGAACGGGTGTGGTCGGGTAGATCATCGCGCCGTGCCCGACTTACCCCCGCGAGCGGTCTCGCAGCTCGATGAAGCGGCGTGGGTCCGGGAGGCGTACCGGCGCGGCCAGCCGCAGCTCACGGTGCGCGCGGCGGCGACCGGCCTGGGGCTCGGGTTCCTGCTGTCGTTTGCGAACGTGTACATCGGGCTGAAGACCGGCTGGTTCTTCAGCATGGCGCTGGCGGCGTGCCTGGCGTCGTTCGCGCTCTGGCGCGTGCTGGCGTCGATGGGGGTGGCGAAGAGCCCGCTCGGGCTGCTCGAGGCGAACTGCATGCAGTCGACCGCGTCGTCGGCGGCGTATGCGACCGGGAACATGGTCGTCGGCGTGATCCCGGCGATGCTGCTGCTGTCGGTGTCGGCCGCGCACCCGCGCGGTGTGCAGACCCACTGGGCGGCGCTGGCCGGGTGGATCGCGTGCGTGGCAGCGCTCGGGGTGACGTTGGCGATCCCGCTCAAGCGGCAGCTGATCAACCGCGAGCGGCTGCCGTTTCCGTCGGGGATGGCGGCGGCGATCATGCTCGATGGCTTGCATCGCGCGGGCGAGTCGGTGCGCTCGCGCACGCGCGCGCTGTTCGGCGCGATCGCGGTCGGCGCGGTGCTGCCGCTGGTGCGCGACATCCGCGGGTTTGCGCTGATCGGCGGGAGCTCGCGGCTGTTCGACTGGCTGCCGCGCATCTCGGCGGGCGGGGCGCGCTATGCGCCGAGCGACGCCGGGCTGGTGCTCGACCACAGCTTGCTGCTGGTGGCGGCCGGCGTGTTCGTCGGGTTGCGCACGACGATCTGGATGCTCGCCGGCGGGCTGGTCACGGCGTTCGTGCTCGGGCCGATCGCGCTCGCGTCGACGTGGACCGATGCGCTCGGGCGGGTCGTCCCGGCGGCGACCAAGCTCGGCACCGCGTGGGTCGAGGTCGGGATCTGGGCGGGCGCGCCGCTTCTGACGGCCTATGCCCTGGTCGCGCTCGCCGCGAACTGGCGCGCGTTCGGGCGCACGTTTGCGCGGCGGGCGGTGGGCGGCGCGGCCGGCGGCGCGGCGGACGACGCGAGCGCCGCGATCGAGATTCCGCTGTCGTGGTTCTGGATCGGCTTCGCGCTGTGCGGCGGGGCGGCGATCGCGCTCGGGCACGCGCTGTTCGACATCCCGGTCGCGCTCGGCTGCCTGGCGGTCGCGATGAGCCTGGTGTTCAGCATGGTGGCGGCGCGGATCTGCGGCGAGACCGATATCAACCCGGGCGGTGCGATGGGCAAGCTGACCCAGCTGACGTTCGGCATCCTGCGGCCGCAGCACCCATCGACGAATCTGATGACCGCGGCGATGACGCACGCGTCGTCGGTGGCGGCCGCGGATCTGTTGAACGACCTCAAGAGCGGCTACCTGCTGGGCGCCGACCCGCGCCGCCAGTTCGTGGCGCAGGCGCTGGGCATCGCCGCAGGCACGGCGGCGTCGGTGCTGGCGTACTTCATCCTGATCCCGGATGCGTTTGCGCTCGGGGCGGGCGGGGCGACGCCGCAGTTCGCCGCGCCGGCCGCGCACCTGTTCCGCGCGATCGCCGAGCTCTTGCAGTACGGGCTGGCGAACCTGCACCCGATGCATCGCGCGCTCGTCGTGGCGGGGGCGATCGCGGGAGTCGTGCTCGCGGCGGCCGAGCGGGCCGCGCCGCGGCGGATCGCGCGCTGGCTGCCGTCGACGGCCGGGCTCGGCCTGGGGCTCCTGCTGCCGCTGTCGACGTCGCTCGCGATGCTGATCGGCGCTGCGCTCGCCGCGCTCGCCACGGCGCGCGATGCCGAGGCCGCCGAGCGCTGGGTGTGGCCGGTGTCGGCGGGCGCGCTCGCGGGCGAGAGCCTGGCCGGCGTGCTCGTCGCGATCGTCAACAACTTCATCCTGTAGGCGCGCGCAGGCGATAGCGCGTGGCGCGCGCGAACCCGTGGCACTCGACGCGGCGCTCCTCCATCAGCCCCCGCAGCGCCCGCAGCACGGTGCTGTTCGATAGCTCGAGCGAGCGCGCCAGCTCGGGCACCGAGGCGTGCTCGAGCTCCTCGAGGCGCTGATAGACGAGCTGCCGCGGCGCGAGCCCTGCGACCGCGCTGCTCGGCGCGAGCGACTCGCCGCGCGGCTCGAGCGTCGGGATCTCGCCTTCCTCCCACAGCGGCGGCGGCTCGGCCACCGGCTGCTCGGGCCCGGTCACCAGGTGGACCGGCACGGTGGTGCGGTAGCCCGCGTCGCTGACCTCGATCCAGCTCACGTGCGGCTGGAGGAACGTGCGCAGCCGGTGGATCGTCGTGCGCACCGGCGGGTCGTGCAGCTCGGGGTTGTAGGCGCGCAGGCCCCAGAGCCCGGCGACGATGCGCTCCTTGCTCGAGTCGCCGCTCGCGAGGATGCGCAGCAGCACCGGGCACCAGCGCGGCGGGCGATGGCGGCCGATCACGTTGCCGTGATCCTCGAGCAAGAGCAGATCCTCCGTCGGGATCAGGATCATCCGGCGGCCCGGCGTCAGGCCGAGCAGCTCGGGGATCACGCCGAGCAGCCCGAGCGAGACGACGCGCGACAGCGCGCTGTGGTCGCGGTTGGTGACCGCGCGCAGCACCGGCGTCAGCGCATCCTCGTCGAACGCGTTCGTGCGGCGCACGCTGTCGTACTGGCCGAGGGCGGCCTTGGCGTAGAAGTGGTGCGTGGTGCGCCACAGCACGCGCAGCTGGTCGAGCGCGCGCAGCTCGCGCTCGGCGTCGCCGTGCGCACGCGCGACGAGGACCTCGAAGCCCAGCAGCTCGGCGCGAAACGCCACGTCGCGCTCCCCGACGAGCTCGCTCGCCTGATCGAGCAGCTCGCGGCACGACGCCGGCCCGAGCTGCCAGCGCGTCACCCACAGCCGCGCGAGCAAGCTGCCGATCTTGCCGCGCCGGGTGTCGCCGCGCAGCGCATCGCGGTCCGCGGCCTCGAGCGCCTCGACCGCCGCGCTTCGCCGCCCGCGCAGCGCGCGATGGATCGCGGCCTCGGTGAGCAGCGCGCGCTGCGAGTACGAGTCGTGCGCGCGCCGCCGCAGCAGCGACTCGACGCGCTCGAGCGCCTCGATGTGCGGCACGAACCGCGTCACGTAGGTCGCGATCGACGTGTCGACCGCATACGCATTGTTGGTGAGCCCCAGCCGGCGCGCCTGCGTGTTGGCGAGCTCGAGCAGTGCGATGCCGCGCTGCAGCTGCCCCATCTGCACCAGCGAGTGCCCGCGCATGTCGGTGCCGATCATCACCGCGTAGACGAACTTGGCCTCGTGCGCCGCCTGCAGCGCGCGCAGCGCATGGGCCGCGGCGCCCGGGTATCGCCCGGTGAAGTAGCACTGGCAGGCCAGGCCCTGGAACACCAGCGCGCGCACCCATGGATCGGGATCGTGCCGCGCGCGAAATCCCTCGGTGACGAGCAGCGCGAACGAGCGATTGAAGTAGCCGGCGCGCGCCCATGCGAGCCCGAGGAAGAACCGGCACGCCGCGACCGTGCGCGGATCGGGGCTCGCACCGGCGCGGGCGCGCCAGCTCTCGTACGAGGCGCGCGCATCGTCGACGCGATCGACGAACGTCAGCGCACCGACGACGAACCCGACATCGGCGGGCGCGATCGCGCCGCCGCCGTCGTACGTCGAGTCGATGACCTGAGCGTAGCGGCCGGCGAAGAACCAGCGCGCCAGATCGGTCTCTCCCACGACCTGGATCGCCGGTGGGGTGTCGGGCCTGGAGCGTTTGCGCACGACGCAATTATATACGTGAATATTCTGAGATTACGTCGAATCACGTCAATATTGTGCCAGCCCAGAAAGCCGCGGTAACTCGACCGTTGCGCCACCTGGGAGGTACTCGTGAATTGCGCCGGATCGTCTGGCGCGGGGACCATGATCAGGCAACTTCTCCAGCTGAGCGTGCTCTGTGCGGCCGTGCTCGCGGCCGGCTGCAGCTCGCGCGACGACGACACCGCGCGCATCACGATCGACGTGCGCTGTGGCACGAACGCCGACTGCCCGCACGGCTTCAGCTGCGAGTCGGAGAGCGAGCACGGTCCGCCGACCACGATGTGCGAGTCCGACGATCCCGCGGCGATCTGTCCGCACGAGTACGAGACGCGCATCGGCTACAGCGAGGTCTTCTGCATCCCGCGACTTGGCGTGCAGGCCCACCAGCTGGCGCCGGTCCAGCGCTCGGCGCGTGCGCACGAGTCCGCCGCTCAGCTCGACGGCCCACGCGCTCGATAGGCGGCGACGGGCGAGACGCCGAGCGGCGGCGCACGCGATGGGGCCGATGGGGGCCGATGGGAGCAGATTGCTGCGGTAGCGTGCTGCGCCGCGGCGACAGCGCGACCGGCGTGGTGACGCAGGTGTCTCCCGCGGAAACCCTGGCGGATGCGCCGGTGGTGGCTGATACAGTGCGCGCACGATGCAATCACCGATTCGTCGAAGGAGCCAGCGCGCGGCGCTCGCCACGCTCGCCGCGCTCGGGCTGACAGCGTGCTCGAAGCCGCGCGAGGCGCCGCCGGCGCCGCCGGATCCGAAGGACATCCCCGCCAACATCGATCGCATCGCGACCAAGGTCCTCGCGGATACGGGCGTGCCGAGCGCCGTGGTCGCGGCCGTGTTCGACGGCAAGATCGCGTACGTTCATGCGTACGGCGACGCGCGCCTCGATCCCAAGACCGCGGCGAAGCCCGAGATGCGCTACAGCATCGGCTCGATCAGCAAGCAGTTCACCGCGGCCGCGCTGCTGCTGCTCGCCGAGGACGGCAAGCTGACGATCGACGACAAGGTCAGCAAGTACGTGCCCGACCTGACGCGCGGCGATGACATCTCGATCCGCCAGCTGCTCTCGCACACGTCGGGCTATCCGGACTATGCGCCGCAGGACTACATGGTGCCCGAGTGGGAGAAGCCGATCGATGCGCGCCAGATCCTCGACCGCTGGGCGCGCAAGGCGCTCGAGTTCGAGCCCGGGACAAAGTGGCAGTACAGCAATACCAACTTCGTGATCGCCGGGCTGATCGTCGAGCGCGTCGCGGGCGTACCGCTGTTCGATCTGTTGACCGAGCGCGTGTTCAAGAAGCTCGGAATGGCGTCGGTCGCCAATTCCGACCGCGCCAAGCTGACCGAGGCCGATGCGCAGGGCTACTTCCGCCGCGCGCTCGGGCCGCTGCACCCGGCGCCGCACGAGGGGCCGGGCTGGATGTACGCCGCGGGCGAGCTCGCGATGACCGCCGAGGACCTCGCGAAGTGGAACATCGCGATGATCCAGCAGGCGATCCTGTCGCCGGCATCGTACCGCCAGCTCGAGACCGAGGTGCTGCTCGCCAACGGCGCGGGCACCCGCTACGGCCTCGGGGTCGGCGTGACGCTCGTGCAGGGGCGGCGCGAGCTGCGCCACGGCGGCGAGGTCTCCGGCTTCGTGGCGGCGAACCTGGTGATGCCCGACGACAAGATCGCCGTCGCGGTGCTGACCAACCAGGATGCGTCGGGCGCGGCGAGCCGGATCGCCGACCGCACGCGCGATGCGCTCCTGCGCGCGGCGAGCGCCCCGAGCCAGGAGAGCTCGCGGCTGGTGCGCAAGATGGTCGACGACCTGACGGCGGG
>DATIPJ010000931.1:0-7188 GCA_035472155.1 Kofleriaceae bacterium | reverse complement strand
GGACCCGGGCCTGTACCGCCGCGACGCGCGCGCCTCTGTGCGGCAGGCTCCGCGCGGTCCGCTCAGTGATGCTCGTCGTGGTCGTCGCCGTGATCGTCGTCGTCGCCATCGTGCTCGCGCTGGTCGTCCTCGTCGTGCGCGCCCGCCGCCTCCATCAGCCCATGGAAGGTCTCGTGTACGCGCGCGAACGCAGGCTCGAACGCGTCGGCGTCCTTGCTCCGGCAGGTAGCGCCGAGCGCGGCGACCGCCTCGGTCAGCTTCTTGCCGCCCGTCGACCATGCGACAGCATCGACCTGCTTCGGTACCTCGGCCGCGGCGATCGCCTCGGCGTCGTGATGAAGCTCCGGCAGCGCGGCGCAGGCATCCGCCATGCGCTGCGGTCCCTCGGCGGCGTGCCAGCGCGGGGCGAGCGTGTCGTGAAACTTCGCGAGCTGGGGCGGCATGCCCGTCTCGCCGTGCTCGCCCTTGTGGCCCGTGCCGCCCATCTGGTGGTCACCGCCCACGTGGCTCATCCCGCGATTCCGACTATCGGAGTCATCCGGAGACGTCGAGCTGCCCTTCGGCGCACCGCCGCACGCTGCCACAGCGAAGATCACTGTCGTCAGCACAGTCTTCATGCTCGCGCTTTCGCACGCGTCACGTCCGGTGTCAAATGCGGCCATGCAGCTGTTCGTCGTCCGCCATGCCGCCGCCGAGGGATCCGAGCCCGGTCCCGCTGGTGCGGCGCGCGAGCTGACCGACGCGGGCCGGACCAAGCTCCGCCGCGCGGTCCGCGGGCTCGCCGCGCTCGACATCCGCTTCGACAGCATCCTCACCAGCCCGTGGAAGCGCGCCGCCCAGACCGCCAAGCTCCTCGAGCCGGTCGCCGCCGCGCCGCCGATCACGACCGAGCTGCTCACCCGGTCGCCGGGCGCTCCGCTGCTCGCGCTGCTCGCCGAGCACCCGGAGACCACGGCGGTCGTCGGTCACGAGCCATGGCTGGGCGAGCTCGTCGCGTGGCTCGCGTTCGGCGACAGCAAGCACGGCGACGCGCTCCTCATCAAGAAGGGCGGCATGCTCTGGCTCGAAGGCACGCCGGTCCCCGGCGGCATGCAGCTCCGCGCCTCGCTTCCGCCAAAGGTCTTGCGCGCGCTGGGCTGATGCGCACGGGAGCACTCTCGCCGTGCGCGCGCTCACGCACAACCGACTCCGGAGGATCACCTCACTGCATTTGTCCACCGCACACTCGAGCTTCGCTGGGTATTCGCGTATCCGGATCTCGATAGGAGGACTCATGCGACCCAACCACAGGATCCGGACCTTCATTGTCATGATCGGGCTTTCGATCGGGCTCGTCGCCTGCACAGGCCGTCCGTCGGACACACCCGCCCCCGCACCGGCGAGCACCGTGCGCGCCACCGCCGCGGTGCCAGTGCCCGCAGCGCTCGAGCTCGCCGATCTCAAGCCGGTCGGCGAGGCCTGCGGCGGAATCATCTGCGCGCCGAGCCTGCACTGCTGCAACCCGACCTGCTCGCTCTGTACGCCCAAGGGCGTCGAGTGCACCCAGCAGACCTGTAACTAGAGACCGTATTGCATACGGTCTCCGTCGCCTCGGTCGGCTCGCGAAGCGCTCGCCTAGGGAGAAACAGAGGTCACGCGGTCATCCGGTCGCGTGACCTCGGTTTCATGTCGGCGAGGTCGGGCGCACCGCAGAGCGACGTGCACGCACGGTGGGCATCTATACGGAAAAGACGGCTCGCATTCGCTCGCCTAGCGCAGCGGCCGCATCTGGCGCGCGCGGCGCAGATCGTTCACCGCGCGGCCGACGTGCTCGTCATGCAACAGCAGCTTCGACAGCGCGCCCGTCGTGATCCCGAGCCGCTGCGCGGTGGTCCCGATCTCGAGCTCGCCTGCGACGAGCAGATCGAGCAGCTCCGCCATCCCCGCCCAGTACTCGCCGGTCAACCGCGTCTTGGTCCCCAGCGGTGCCGTCCCGCCGGCGACCAGCGCAGCGAGCCGCGGCGAGGGCGCATAGCCCTCGAGGCTCACCGGCTCGCGCACGCCGAGCGCGATCGCCGCGCGCAGCCGCCGGACCGCGTGCACCTTGTTCTCGGCCTGCGAGCGGCTGTCCTCGCCGATCGCCGACATCCCCGACAGCTTGTGCCGCAGCCGCACGGCGCTCTCGGTCTTGTTGCGATGCTGCCCGCCGGGCCCCGACGCGCGATAGCGATCCACCTCGCACTGCGCGATCAGCGCGTCGTCGCTCGCGAGCAGTGAATCGACGCGCGGCACGGCTAGTTGGACTGCGTCGCCGTCGCGGTCGGCGCGGGCGTCGCAGCATCGGTCGGCTCGAGATAGACGTCGACGCCGGCGTGGTCCCCGGCGCGGCCATACTCGACGCGCGCGACGCCCTCGCCGAGCGCGCCCACCAGCTTGCCGAGCCGCTCATCGACCGGGGCCTTCGCATCGGCGCACATCCGCTGGACATCGTCGATCGCGATCCCTGGGACCAGCGCGCCGACCCGCGTGATCTTGCCGCCGCGCATCCGCAGCGAGAGCGCGAACTGCGGCGAGTTGATCGTGCGCAGCCCAGCCATCAGCGCCGACTCGAGCGGCGCCCCGGTGAACTGCACGAACGCGCTCGACAGCGTGTCGATCTGCTCGTCGACCGTCGCGCCCGGGATCGCCAGCTCGATCTCCGAGAACGCCCCGTCGCCGATCGACTGGCTGAACCGCTCGATCCGATCGACGCGATGGTCCTCGACCCACTTCTTGACCTGGTACTTCGCCTCGTGGGTGCCGAACATCAGCTCGACCTTCCCCCACGGATGCGGGTCCAGGAAGTGCCAGCCCGTGACGACCTTGCCGCCCCACACGCCGATCCACGATCCCACCAGGCGCGGCTCGAGCTGCTCGCCGATCTGATCGAGCAGCCCCGCATCGCTCTTGGCGATGTTGCACAGCTTGAAGTAGTCCGCCATCTTCGGGACGAAGCCGCGCGGGTCGCCCCACGCGCCCCACCACACCCGGCGCACGTCGCTGGCCAGCATCGCGAGGTAGCTCACCCCCTCGCCGTTGGGCATGTCGGGCGGCATGGGCAGGTGCTCGAGCCAGCGGTCGAGATGGATGTCCATCCACTCCTCGACGATCGCCAGCTGCGACAGGCTGATCTGTAGATTCAGCCGGACCGAGAGCGCACGCTGGAGTGCAAGGTCGAGCGAGCTCATTCGATCAACGGTATCACGGCGGTCCCGCCGGTCGAATCGCCGCAGCGATGCCGGCGCGCGCCGTGTGAGCATGGCCTCGCCGCGGCGGCATCGCGATCGGTGCGCGGGGTCAGCGACTGGCGAGGCCCGTCGGCTCGTTCTTGATCCGCGGCAGCAGCATCACGAAGTTGCACGGCTTCACGCGGTGATCGAGCTGCGGGATCAAGATCTTCTCGATCCCGGTGCGCACGCCGCCGGGCGAGCCGGGCAGCAGAAACACGTACGTCTGCCCGCACAGCGCCGCGTCCGCGCGGCTCTGGATCGTCGACGTCGCGATCTCCTGATACGACAGCCAGCGGAATAGCTCCCCGAATCCGGGAATCGCCTTGGTCACCAGCGGCGCCATCGCCTCGGGCGTGACGTCGCGCGGCGTGACCCCGGTACCGCCGGTCGCGATCACGACGTCGACCGCCGGGTCGGCGATCCACTGGGCGAGCTGGGCGCGGATCACCAGCTCGCCATCCTTGACGATCGCGCGTGCCGCGATGTGATGGCCGACCTCCGTCAGCCGCTCGACGATGTACTTGCCCGTTGTATCGGTCTCGGTCGTGCGCGTGTCCGACACCGTGAGCACCGCGACGTTGACGGGAATGAACTGGGGCTCCATTTCTTCATCCTACTCGTAATTTCATCAGGTTCGTCGTTCGGTTACGACACTGTCGACGCATTGCGTTAGAAGATGTCATCGCCCCGTCACTGCCGCGTGACGCGCTGCGTCTTACGCTGCGCCCATGAAGGAACTCAACAAGGAGGCAGCCGTGATGACCAGCGCCAAGAACGAAGCCCAGATCCGCCAAGGCGTGCTCCCCGCCGTTGTCCACCTCGCGATCGACGTCGCCGAGAAGACCCAGTCGACCGCGTTCGCGGTGATGCAGGACGCCCGCCTCGAGCTGCGTACCACCATCGAGCACGGCCTCGAGCTGGCCGAGAAGGCCACCGCCGCCGCGTTCCGCTTCGCCCGCAAGACCGTGCAGCGCGTCGACGAGGCCGCGAGCGAGACCCTCACGGGCGCCGAGCGCGCCATCGGCGGTGCCGTCAGGACCGCGCGAGAGACCACCAGCGCCGCTGCGCAGCTCGCCACCACCGCCGTCAACGGCGTCACCGCGTCCGCTTGAACGCGATCGGCCGCTGTCGCCGACGCTCGGACGACGTCAGCTGTTCAGCGCGGCCGTGATGCGCTCGGTGATGGTGTCGGGATCGCCGACGCCGTCGACGCGCTTGAGGATTCCCTTGGAGAGATAGAAGGGAATGATCGGCGACGTCTCCGAGTGATACTTCTGGATCCGCGTCGTCACCGCTTCGACCGTGTCGTCCTTGCGGTGGATGAGCCGGCCGGCGATGTCGGCGGGCGGTGGGTTGTACTTGAGGTGATAGATCGCGCCGGTCTCGGGGTCGCTGCGCCGGCCGACCGCGCGCTCCTCGAGCAGGCCGTCGGGGACCTCGATCAGCACGACGGCATCGAGCTCGACGCCGGCGCCGTGCATCGCGGTATCGAGCGCCTCGGCCTGCGGGCGCGTGCGCGGAAAGCCGTCGAGCATGAAGCCCGGGGCGCAGTCGGGGCGCGCGATGCGCTCGAGGATCATCCCGATCACGACCTCGTCGGGTACGAGCTGGCCGGCCTTCATGTAGCGGTCGGCCTCAAGCCCGAGCGCCGTGCCCTCCTTGACCGCCGCGCGCAGCATGTCGCCGCTCGAGATGTGCGGGATGCGGAAGGTGTCGATCAGCCGGGCGGCCTGCGTGCCTTTCCCAGCGCCCGGGGGTCCGACGAGAATCATGCGCATAGCTCGCATCCAAGCATGCGCGCCCACGGCTTGCAAACCGCCCGCGCGGCGAACCGCTGCGGCAACTTCACACGGGGCGCGGGTGGATGCGCTAGGTTCGCGGCGTGCGCACCGTCTGCGTGTTTCTGTCGTCGTCAGACGGGCGGCCCGCGGCTGTCGATGCGATCACGGCGCTCGGGCACGAGCTGGCCGCGCGCGACCTCACGCTGATCTACGGCGGGGCACACCGCGGGCTCATGGGTCTCCTCGCCGACGCCGTCCTCGGTGCCGGTGGTCGCGCCATCGGCGTCATCCCGCGCGCGCTCGTCGACCGCGAGATCGCACACCGCGGCCTGACCGAGCTCCACGTCGTCGAGAGCATGCACCAGCGCAAGGCGATGATGTTCCAGCTGGCCGATGCGTTCGTGGTGGCGCCGGGCGGCCTCGGCACGCTCGAGGAAGCGTTCGAGCAACTCACCGGGATCCAGATCGGATATCATAACAAGCCGATCGTCTTCCTCGACGTCGAACGGTTCTGGCAGCCGATGGAGGCCTTCCTCGACCATGCGGTCGGTGCGGGTGTGCTAAGGCCCGAGGTACGGTCTCTGTTTCGCACAGCTTCCTCGGCGAGCGCCGCACTCGACGCCCTCGCCCTGTGGTAGTTTTTCACCTATGTCCTCACGCGGCGCCGGCGCGGGGCTCGCGCTGATCGCGGCGGCATTCCTTGCGGTGTCGGCCGCGACTCCTGTCGTGCTCCCGGGGGACCTCGCGCTGTTCGCGGGGCATCCTACCGTCGATGGGCACACGCTGCGGATCAAGGACGTCTATGTAGGCTTGCTCGAGGCCCAGCTCTGCAACACAGGCGGCGATGGCCGGTGTAGCTCGGGAGTCGAGCAGGAGAAGCTCGGGTTTCGCATCGCCGTCTACGGCGAGCTCGCAGCCACGGGCCTGCTCGTCCTCGCTGCCATCGCGCTCGCTGCGCTCACGATCAAGAAGAGCGAGCGCCGCAAGACAGCGGCCAAGGTGGTCCAGCTCGCGAGCGTGCTCGCCATCGTGGGCGCGGGCGCCATGCTGCTCCAGGGCCCGTTCCGCGAGGCCACGATCCCGATCGGCATCGGCATGCCGCTCTACGCCCTGGGCGTGCTGGGCGCGCTGATCGCGAGCCTGGTCGCCGTGCGGCCGCCGCCGCCGCTCAAGCTGCGCGTCGCCGACCGGCCCTCGCAGACGCTTCCCACCCGCGTGCCGGGCCGGCGCCAGCCCGCCCCGCAGCCAGCCGCCGAGGCCCTCGACCCGCACGCGATGCTCGCCGACGAGCAGCGCCCCAAGCAGCGCCGCCGCGACGGCAAGCCCAAGCGCGACAAGGACCGCAAGGACGCCGCGGCCACCGACGCCGCGGCCGCCGACGCCGCCAAGGATCGCGACGCCAAGGCCCGTGGCGCGAAGGAGAGCCGCGAGGCCACCGATCGCGAGGCCAAGGCCGCTCGCGAAGCCAAGGCGACGCGCGACGCCAAGGCCAAGCGCGACGCCAAAGACGCCCGCGATCCGAGGGACACCCGCGAGGCGCGCGCGCGCCAGGCCGCCGCCGCTGCCGACGATCCTGCCTATTCCTCGGATCCGTTCGCGCCGCCCGATGCGCCGGCCGACACCGACAAGCCGCTGTCGCAGCATCTGCGCCCGCTCTACGACGCGGCACCACAACAAGGCGGCACGGGCGGCCTCCTGCCGATCGAGCGGCCGGCGCTCCCGTTCGGTCCGCCCTCGCGCCCGTCGCACGTCGAGCCGGGCATCGCGCCCCCGCCCCCGCTGCGCGGCGAAGAACGCGCTGCCGCACTTCGCAGCGAGGCGGACAAGAGCACACCTCCTCCGCCACCGCCCCCGCGCGGCAAGTCGAGCAGCAACCCGCCCCCATTCGTGCCGCCAGGCGGCGCGTCGACGACGAATCCGCCCTTCATGCCAGGCGGCGCATCACAAACAAGTCCGCCCTTCATGCCAGGCGGCGCATCGCAAACAAATCCCCCCTTCATGCCAGGCGGCGCACCGCCGTATCCACCGCCCCACGGCGCATCGCCGTCGAGCCCGCCATTCGGTCCACCAGGCGGCGCACCGCCGTATCCACCATTCGGTGCGCAAGGCGGCCCACCGCCGTATCCGCCATTCGGTGCGCAAGGCGGCGCACCACCGTA
>DATIPJ010000930.1:0-3068 GCA_035472155.1 Kofleriaceae bacterium | reverse complement strand
GGACCTCGAAGCCATGGGCTTCGTAGAAGGAGCGGGCCGCGCGGTCGAGCGCCGGGAGCGCGTAGGTCGGGAGATAGACGATGGGACGGCCGTCGGGGCGGCGGTCGAACAGCGCGTTGGTATAGGTGACGAACGAGCCGCCGCCGGCGAGGACGAGGGCGGGGACGCGAACGACGTGGAAGCCGCGGGTGGCGAGGAGGGCGGCCGCGCGATCGAAGCGCGGGGCCTGGACCTCGGCGTCGTCGAGCATCACCGGGGGGTCGCCGAGCAGCGCGAGGCCGGCGCGGATGTCGCCGACGGCGATCGTGCGATCGTCGAGCGGGACCGCGTACATCATGAGGTGGTGGCGCGGGACCTCGCCGAGCGCGTCGCCGAGCCAGACCAGGGTCTGGGCGAACCGGCGGTGGAGCTCGGCCTCGATGGTGGCGCGGTCGGCGGCGCCGCGGCCGACGTTGCGCGCGACCAGGTTCGCGTCGACGAACAGCCAGCGCGGGGTGGCGGCGAGGTCGCCGCCCTCGAACAGGATGTCGGCGATGCGAGGGTCGCTATGGTAGAGCGCCTGCGAGATGGCGAACGGGGAGCGCGCGTCGCCCGCGCGGCTGGCGAACGGGGTCTCGCTGCGCGGCGGGGCGAGGATCGAGCCATGGCCGCGGTCGTCGACCAGCGCGGCGTAGCGGTCGCGCGACCAGGTGGTGATGGTGGTGCCGACGACGACGGCGTGCAGGCGGTCGAGGTGAGGCACGTCGGCGGCGGTGAGCTTGGCGATGAGGCGCTCGAAGTCGGCGGCGGCAGCGACCTCGACCTGGACGTCCACGCCCGGCGAGAGCGCCGTGAACAGCTGCGTCCAGACCGGGAGCGCCACGCGGTCAGCCGCCGGCGCGTAGTGGATCGCGACCCGCGAGAGCGGCGCGCTGGCGTCCTCGGCGACCAGGCGCGTCGAAGGCCCGCGGCCGCCCCGGACATGGCCGATCACGCGCAGGAGGCCGCAGCTGACGACGAGGCCGAGCGCGATGCCGAGGACGATGCGGCGCATGGCGCGATCAGCGGCGTGCGGTGGCGGCGGTGGCGACGGCCGGGGTTGCGTCGGCGAGCTTGAAGGAGCGCGCGTCCATCGCAGCAGCGGTGGTGGGGCCCGGCTCCTCGTCGGACTCGGTCGCGTGCGCGAGGAAGGTGATCTTGCCGAGGCCTCGCTTGTGCGGGGTGACGCGGAACCGGGCGACCAGGGTGGCACCGCGCTTGAACTGGCCGCCGTATTCGTCGTTGCCTTCGCGCTCGTCGCCGTCGATGCGCTCGATCGAGACCGAGCCGTCGTCGACGTCTTGCTGCTCGGTCGGCTCGAGGGCGGCCTCGGTGGTGAGCTCGACGTACGGCGCACGCGCGAGCGCCTGGCCCGAGGTGTTCTTGATGTGCACCGCGACGGTGAACGGCGCATCCCCGGTGGGCCGGCCCTCGGGCTTGATGGACATCGCCAGGTTGTCGCCGCTCCAGCCGGTGATGGCGACGGCGGCGGCGTAGCCCTCGCTGATGCCGGTCTCGTAGTCGACGCGGTCGTCGCCCTCGCGCCGCGGCAGCTTCTTGCCGTGCGGGGTGACGTAGATCTTGAAGGAGTCGACGAGCGCAGGCTGCTCGGGCGCCTCGCCCAGCTTGATCGCGGTGGTCACCGGCTTGCCGCCCTTGGGCGCCGCGGTGAGCTTGATGACCTCGCGGTCGATCGGGATCCAGGGCTGCTCGACGCGCTCACCCGAATAGTTGCTGGTGTGGAGCGCCCAGAGGTCGACGCTCACCGGCTTGACCGTGTCCGCGAACGCGACCAGCGTCGCGGTCACGGTATCGCCGGTCATCACGACCTGGCGATCGACGTCGAGAGTGATGCGCGTACCGTCGACCGTGAACGACTGCTGCAACGGCCGGAGGCGCTTGCCATCGGTCTGGATATCCGCGTCGAGCGCGTGCCAGCCGGCGGGAACGATGACTGCGACTGTGACGAGAACAGCGGCGAGTGTTGGGTTCTTCGGCATCCCGCGAAAACGGGAATGTGATGCACGCTATTGCAGACTCCGCGCAAAAGTGAGCGACATGTCGGTGGATCGCCTGGCGCTCGGACCGCCGGCGGGGGCAGTGGCGCCGTTCGCCGCCTCGGCCTTGCGCCGCGGACCCACCTGCGCGACATGTAAGTCGGAGGACGAAGATGAGCGTGACCCGTCGAAGATTCCTTCATCTCGGTGCCAGTGCCGCCGCCGCCGTGCTCGCCCGGCCACGTCCGGCCGCCGCCGCCGCGCCACCGGTGCTGACGCGCGCGATTCCGTCGAGCGGCGAGAAGCTCCCGGTGATCGGGCTCGGCACCAATCGCTATGGCGTGACCGAGGCCGCCGAGCTGGCGGCCCGGCGCGACGTGCTGCGCCGGCTGCCCGAGCTCGGCGGCTCGGTGGTCGACACGGCGCCCGCGTATGGCCGCTCCGAGGAGGTCATCGGGCGGATCGTGGGCGACCTCAAGAACCGCGACCGCCTGTGGCTGGCCACCAAGGTCACCGCGACCGGCGGCGGCGCGGCCGAGGGCCGCAAGATGCTCGACGAGTCATTCCGTCGCCTGCGCACCGATCGCCTGCAGCTGGTGCAGGTCCACAGCCTCAAGGGCGTGCGCGAGATGCTGCCCGTGCTGCGCGAGGCCAAGAAGGCGGGCAAGGTCTCCTACGTCGGCGTCACCACCTCGCGCGACGACCAGTACACCGAGCTGCTCGAGGTGATGCACAAGGAGCCGCTCGACTTCATCCAGGTCGACTACTCGATCGCCGACCGCAATGCCGCGGACAAGATCCTCCCGCTGGCCGCCGCGCGGGGCGCCGCGGTCCTGGTCAATCTGCCGCTCGGGCGCGGCAACGTGCTCGCCAAGGTCAAGGGCCGCACGCTCCCCGACTGGGCGGCGCAGGTCGACGCGACGAGCTTCCCGCAGCTGTTCCTCAAGTACGTCGTGTCGCATCCGGCGGTGACGGTCGCGATTCCCGGGACGACCAAGGTCGAGCACCTCGAGGACAACTTCGGCGCGGCGCGCGGCCGCCTGCCCGACGCCG
>DATIPJ010000929.1:0-1552 GCA_035472155.1 Kofleriaceae bacterium | reverse complement strand
CCGTAGTGCACGTCGACGGGATGCAGCAGTGCGAGACTGACGTGGTAGTGCTCGTCGTTGTACCAGTCGACCAGTGCGCGCACGACCTGGCGTGCGTGCTCGAGCGAGCCGAGTTGCTCGGGCATGTCGGGCCGGTACTTCAGCGTGCGGAAGTTCGACTCGGAGTACGGGTTGTCATTCGAGGTGTACGGCCGGCTGTGGCTCTTCGCGATGCCGAGGTCGACGTAGAGCAACGCCGTCGACTTCGCGGTCATCGGCGAGCCGCGGTCGGCGTGGATCGTGAGCTGGCCGCGCACGACGCCCTGCTGCGTGCAGGACGCGTCGATGAGCTCCTGCGCGACCGCCGCCGACTCGCGCGCCGCGACCTGCCAGCCGACGATGTAGCGGCTGAAGATGTCGAGGATGACGTACAGCGTGAAGTAGGTGCCCTTCGTCGGGCCAGGTAGCTTCGTCGTGTCCCACGACCACACGCGGTTCGGCGCCGTCGCGACGAGCTGCGGTTTGGTGTACGCGGGATGCCGCCGCTGCGCGCGCCGCTCGCGCACTTGGTCGTGCGCGGCGAGGATGCGGTGCATGGTTCGTTGCGAGCACAGGTACTCGCCGTCCTCGAGCAGCTTCGCGTAGACCTGCGCCGGCGGCATGTCCATGAACTCGTCGCTGTCGAGCTTCGCGAGCACCGCGGCCCGCTCTTCGTCGGAGAGTGCGCGCACTGGCCGCGGTCGCGGCTTCGGCTCGGGCTTGGCTTTCTGCGCGCGATAGTAGCTCGCGCGGTTCACGCACAGCGCCATGCACGCTGCCATGACGCCGACGAGCGGAATGAGAAACGCCAGGCCCTGCATCACGACCTCCGTCCGGGCTTGATGTCCAGGCGTCCGGACCGGAACCGACCCTGTGCCTGCGCGAAGTCCTCCTCCGTCGGTGCCGGCAACGTTTCCCCCAACAGCGCAGCCACCTTCCTCTGGACGTCGATGACCGTGTTCGCCTTGTCCAGCTCCTGCCGCGTCCGCTCGAGCTCGCGCTTGAGCTTCGCGTTCTCGTCGGCGAGCTCGTTCTTGTGCGCCTTGCGACCGCGCTTCTTCGGCGCCAGCGCCGCGAGTTCGCCGGTCTCGCGCTGGCGGCGCCAGTCGGTGAGGTGCGACGAGTACAGGCCCTCGCGACGAAGCAACTCGCCGACCGCGCCCTCCACGCCCGACGCAACCGCTTCGTCCGCAGCCCGGACAATACGCAGCTTGTACTCAGCCGTGAAGGCGCGCCGCTTCGGACGTTCGGGCGAGGTGGCCCTCTCCGGAACGCCCGAGCGCGCCACCTCCCGGACCGCGGACGCAGTGCCCTCGCGCGGAGGAGCACCGGTGGACTTCTTGACAGACATGTTCTGCATCGTGACCGATTCCCAGCTGGCCCTCGACGGTAATTACGGCCGGGTCTGCTGTCTCAAGCACGTTGGCACAGAGGGAAGTCGCACCACCACTCTCATACCAACAGCCAAATGGATCCTGCTGTGCGGCAAGCCACCGTGCTGCCTTCTCGCAAGATCGTTGCCAACCAATAGGTC
>DATIPJ010000928.1:0-2510 GCA_035472155.1 Kofleriaceae bacterium | reverse complement strand
TCCGTGCGCGGCCGCTCCACGCGCGGACGCTCGGCAGCACCGAGCCGCGCGGTGGCCTGCGGGCCGGTCGAGATCGCGTATGGATTCCACATGTCGCCTCCATGGAACGTTTCGGGGTTCACGACACCGTCTCCCGCAGGCCCGCCGCCGCCCGCTCGGCGCGCTCGGCCGTGCGCTGGTCGTGGACCCGCCCGGTGCGGACCGCGAGCCACAGCCACAGCACGCTGAGCACGATGTTGAGCGCGGCGAACGCGCGCACGCCGAGCCCGAGCACATCGACGAGGACGAACACCACGCCGAGCCCGGCGATCACGTCGCCGATCCGGAAGAAGAACGTATCGATCGCGGCCTTCGCCTTGTACTTGCTGGCGCGCGAGGTCGGCAGGTACAGCGCCTGCCGCAGCGTGTTGTGGAGCGAATAATCGAGGCTGTTCTCGCTCGCCTTGGTGATCCGGATCGTCGCCACCGAGGCCAACCCGAAGAACGCGAGCCATCCGCCGAGCACCATCACCGGCATCACGAACAGCGCGCGCCGGATCCCCACCTTGCCGAGCAGGCGCGCCACCACGAGCGCCTGGAGCAGCGCCGACACCAGGTTCACGATCGCGTAGTAGTCGGAGTAGAAGCCGCGGATGTAGGTATCGCGCGCCTGCCGGGCGAGCGCGTCGCGCGCGGCGGGATCCGCGGCAACCTCGGCCGGCGCCGACGCCACCACCTGCGCGGCGTACGCGCGGCTCTGGTCGGTCGCCATCCGCCCGACGACGTACTCGCCGGTCGTGTTGATCACCGTCGCGACCAGCAGCATCACCGCCATCAGGCGCAGGTAGCGATCGCGGACCACGAGCGAGAACCCGCCCTCGCGGCCGACCGGCTGGACCGCCTCGGGGACCGGCTCGGCCACCGGCGTCTCGGCCGCGCGCGCCGCCCGCTCGCGCCGGCTGACGATCCGGTACAGCGCATTGGACACCGCCAGCCCGCCCGCGGCCACCAGCAGCAGCGGGTAGCTGCCGACCACCCGGTGCAGGTGGTGAGGCACCAGCGCGCCGAGGATCGCCCCGGCGCTGCCGCCCAGCCCGATGATCGCGAACAGCCGCTTGCCCTGGTCCTGGCGGTAGAGGTCGGTCGCGAACGACCAGAAGTTGGAGACGATGAGGACATTGAAGATGCCGAGCCAGAGGTAGAACGCCAACCCGATCGGCGCGTGCGCCCGCGCGAGGACATAGAACGCGGCCAGGCAACCAATGAAGCAGACCTGGACGATCGTCAGCAGCCGCAGCCGGTTGACGCGGCTCGCCAGCGCGCCGAACGCCGGCACCACGGCGAGCAGCAGCACCGTCTGCCCGGCCGACGCGTACGCCTTGAGCTCCGCGCCACCGCCGAGCAGGATCAGCGGCTCGCGCACGACCTTGAGCACGTAGTAACAGCTCAAAAGGACGAACACATTGGCCATCATGAGCAGCGTGGTGACCCCCTCGCCGCGGGCCACCGGGGCGGCCAGGGCGAGCGTGCGATCGATCAGCCGCGACGCGGCATCGAGCACCGGATGATGAGGCGTGACGGTTCGAGTGGCGGTCGGCTGGATCAGCATTTCGCCACCCTAGGGGCGGCCCGGCTCGACAGCTGTGGAATCTCCGTCCAATCCCCGAGAACGCGCTGCACGGACGTTGGACGGAGATCCCACAGCTGTGTTTCGTCGGCGGCCCTAGTGTTCATTTCATGCAACGCCCAACACCTCGTCAAACGATCGCACTCGCGCTGCTCGGCGCGATCACGTTCGGCACCGCGCCGCTCGCGCATGGTGACGACAAGCGCCCCGTCCCGGACTACGACGGCCGCGGGAACCCGGACGCCGACGCAGCGTCGTGGGCGCTGTGGATCCCGCGCGTCGTCCTGGCGCCCGCATACCTCGTCCACGAGTACGCGATCCGCCGCCCGCTCGGTGCGCTCGTCACGCGCGCCGAGCGCGGCCGCTGGGCGAGCACGATCCACGATCTGATCACCTTTGGATCGCGCGATCAGTTCATGGTGATCCCGACCGCGTTCTACGACTTCGGGCTGTCGCCCAGCGTCGGCGCGCGGTTCACCGCGACCGGCGTGTTCGCGCCCGGCAACGACCTCAGCGCCCGCGCGGCCACCTGGGGCACCAACTGGCTGGTCGCGAGCCTGGGCGATCATTATCAATGGAGCGACAAGACCTCGCTCGCGACGCGGATCGGATTTTCGCGCCGGCCCGACTATCTCTATATGGGGACCGGACCCGACGTCCGGAAGTCGGACCGTTCACGCTACGGGCTGCAGAAGCTCGAGGCCGGCTCGACGTTCACCCACAACACCAGCGACGCGCAGCTCGTCGTGCAGGCCGGTGCGCGGCGGATCGCCGTCCGCGCCGGCTCGGGCAGCGCGAGTGACCCGCTGCTCGACGATCTGATCCGCGATCAGATGATCGCGGCGCCCGCCGGCTACGACGCGCCTTACACCGCGCTCTACCAGCGGGTCGCGCTCACCCTCGA
>DATIPJ010000927.1:0-6451 GCA_035472155.1 Kofleriaceae bacterium | reverse complement strand
GCTCGCCCACCTGCTCGGCTGAGCGGCCCGGTCTCGTGACCCGCATCGACTCGCCAATGCCGGACTACAGGTGGCGTCGGCTTGTCGGCCTCGCGTCGGCTTGTCGGGCTCGTCAGCCCGCGCCGTCGGGTTTGTCGTCGCGCGGGCGGGCGACGAAGGCGGAGCGGGCGTAGTCGCGGTTGAGCTGGGCGATGACGTCGCGCGAGATGTCTTTGGGACAGGCGGCTTCGCACTCGTAGTGATTGGAGCAGTTGCCGAAGCCGGCGGAGTCCATGGCGGAGACCATGGCGTGGGTGCGGTGGAGGCGCTCGGGTTGGCCTTGGGGGAGCTGGTGGAGGTGGGAGAGCTTGGCGCCGACGAAGAGCATGGCGGAGCCGTTGGGGCAGGCGGCGACGCAGGCGCCGCAGCCGATGCAGGCAGCGGCGTCCATGGCGCGCTCGGAGTGGTCCTTGGGGACGAGGACGTCGTTGGCGTCGGGGGCGGAGCCGCAGTTGGCGGTGATGAAGCCGCCGCTGGCGATGATGCGGTCGAAGGCCGAGCGGTCGACGCAGAGGTCTTTGATGACCGGGAAGGCGTGGGCGCGCCAGGGCTCGATCCAGATCTCGTCGCCGTCGCGGAAGTGGCGCATGTGGAGCTGGCAGGCGGTGGTGCCGCGGTGGCCGCCGTGGGCGCGGCCGTTGATCATGAGCGAGCACATGCCGCAGATGCCTTCGCGGCAGTCGTGGTCGAAGGCGACCGGCTCCTCGCCGCGGGAGATGAGCTGCTCGTTGAGGATGTCGAGCATCTCGAGGAAGGAGGCGTGGGTCGAGACGCCGCTGACGTCGTAGGTGACCATCTCGCCGCGCGAGCTGCGGTCGGGCTGGCGCCAGATGTGGAGCTTGAGGCGCAGCGTTCGGTCGGCGTCGTTCGGTCCGCTCGTTGGGTTCCGAGCGTCCCTCGCTTCGCTGGTCCGGACCGACCGCGCCTCCGGCGTGTCGCTCCGGGCGTCGTTCGGTCCGCTCACTTGTAGCTCCGCGTGGCGAGCTTGACGTTCTCGAAGAAGAGCGGCTCGGTGTGGCGGATGGCCGGGGCGGACTCGCCGGCGTATTCCCAGACGGCGGCGTGGCAGAAGTCGTCGTCGTCGCGGCGGGCCTCGCCGTCGACCTGGTGCTCGACGCGGAAGTGGGCGCCGCAGCTCTCCTCGCGGAGAAGGGCGTCGTTGCACATCAGCTCGGCGAACTCGAGGAAGTCGGCGACACGGCCGGCCTTCTCGAGGGACTGGTTGAAGCTGTCGCGGCCGCCGAGGACGGTGACGTCGCGCCAGAACTCGTCGCGCAGGGCCGGGATCTTGGTGAGCGCGTCGGTCAGCGAGGCCTTGCTGCGCGCCATGCCGCAGTTCTCCCAGAGGATGTGGCCGAGCTCCTTGTGGAAGGAATCGACGGAGCGCGTGCCGCGAACGGAGACCAGCCTGTCGAGGCGCGCGGTGACCGCGGCTTCGGCGTCGCGGAAGTGCGCGGCGGTGGGGTCGGCCAGGTCGCGGGCGGCGACGCCAGCGAGGTAGTGGCCGAGGGTGTAGGGGATGATGAAGTAGCCGTCGGCGAGGCCCTGCATGAGGGCGGAGGCGCCGAGGCGGTTGGCGCCATGGTCGGAGAAGTTGGCCTCGCCCAGGCAGAACAGGCCGGCAACGGTGGTTTGAAGGTGGTAATCGACCCAGAGGCCGCCCATGGTGTAGTGGACGGCGGGGTAGATGCGCATCGGGACCTTGTAGGGGTTTTCGCCCGTGATGCGCTCGTACATCTCGAACAGGTTGCCGTACTTGTCGCGGATGGTGTCCTCACCATCGCGGCGCAGGGCGTCGCGGAAGTCGAGGTAGACACCGCGGCCGCCCGGGCCGATGCCGCGACCCTCGTCGCATTGCTCCTTGGCGGCGCGGCTGGCGATGTCGCGCGGCGAGAGGTTGCCGAAGCTCGGATACTTGCGCTCGAGGTAGTAGTCGCGTGCGGCATCGGTGATCTGATCGGGGTGCTTGCCGACGTCATCCTTGCTCCTGGGGACCCAGACCCGGCCGTCGTTGCGGAGAGACTCGGACATGAGGGTCAGTTTGGATTGATAATCACCGGCGACCGGAATACAGGTCGGATGAATCTGTGTGAAGCAGGGATTGCCGAATCCCGCGCCGCGCTTGTAGGCGCGGTAGGTGGCAGTGACGTTGCAACCCTTGGCGTTGGTGGAGAGGTAGAAGACGTTGCCGTAGCCGCCGGTGGCGAGGACGACGGCGTGGGCGGCGTGCGAGGTGACGGCACCGGTGATGAGGTCGCGCACGACGATGCCGCACGCGCGGCCCGACGCAGGATCGACGACGACGTCGAGCATCTCGGTGCGCGGGAACATGCGGACCTTGCCGGTGCCGATCTGGCGGGAGAGGGCGGCGTACACGCCCAGGAGGAGCTGCTGACCGGTCTGGCCGCGCGCGTAGAACGTCCGCGAGACCTGGGCGCCGCCGAAGCTGCGGTTGGCGAGGGTGCCGCCGTACTCGCGCGCGAACGGGACGCCCATGGCGGCGCACTGGTCGATGATGTCGACGGAGACCTCGGCGAGGCGATGCACGTTGGACTCGCGCGCGCGGAAGTCTCCCCCCTTGACGGTGTCGTAGAACAGGCGGTGAATCGAGTCGCCGTCGTTCTGGTAGTTCTTGGCGGCGTTGATGCCGCCCTGGGCGGCGATCGAGTGGGCGCGGCGCGGTGAGTCCTGGAAGCAGAAGCACGCGACGTCGTAGCCGAGCTCGGCGAGGGTGGCCGCGGCGGCTCCGCCGGCGAGGCCCGAGCCGACGACGATGACCTTGTACTTGCGCTTGTTGGCTGGATTGACCAGCTTCATCTCGAAGCGCGCGGTCGACCACTGCTGTTCGATCGGCCCCGAGGGAGTGCGTGGGTCGAGCTTCAGCGCCATGTCAGGCTCCCGGCAGGCGCAAGACGCCGACGAGGACCGCGGTCGGCGGGACCATGTAGCCGACGAACAGCGCGACGGCGAGCGCAGGCCCGAGCCGGTCGGTCGGGTACTTGGGGTGGCGAAGTCCCAGCGACTGCAGCCAGCTCGCCGCGCCGTGCCCCAGGTGCATCGCGAGCAGCGCAATGCCGACGAGGTAGACGGCGTAGATCGCCGGGCTCTGGAAGCCGTGGATGAACATCGAGTAGGCGTCCCAGCGGTCCTTGGGGTCCATGACGTGGAAGTAGCCGGGCTGGACCTGGCCGAGGGTGAAGTGGAGGATGTGGAAGGCGAGGAACGCGAACACGAACAGGCCGGTCCACGCCATCGCGCGGCCGACCGGCGACGACACGACGGCGCGGTAGCGGGCGTAGCGGACCGGGCGCGCGGCGCGATTGCGCGCGACCAGGCCGATCGCGACCACGGTGTGGATGATCAGGCAGCCGAGCAGGAGCGCGCGCACCGGCCACTTGACCTCCCAGAGGTCCTGCAGGAAATGCGCATAGCGGTTGTACATGTCCTGGCCACCAAACATCTGCAGGTGGCCGGCCATGTGGACGATCGCGAAGCCGAACAGCACGAGGCCGGTGATGGCCATGACGTGCTTCGCGCCGATCGATGACCTGACGTAGGTGCCAAACCAACTCATCGCAACATGGTCCTCGAGCCCTTGGATGCCGCGGCGAGTCGCATGGTCGCGTCGATCGCATCACGAGTTGCGATCGCGAGCAATGTTCGCACGGGGCGATCACCGTACCGCCGTCCGCTCGGAGTGCAATCGTGCTAGGCGATGCGGTGGCGCAGCGGCTCGCCGGTCTCGAGGCGGCGCACGTTGTCGACCACGATGTCGGCGATGCGGGTGAAGGACTCGACGGTCGAGCCGGCGACGTGGGGCAGCGCCACGACGCGCGGGTCGGCGTAGAGCGGATCCCCCGGGTCGGCTGGCTCGTCCCAGTGGACGTCGAGGCCGATGCCGCCGAGCCGGTCACCGGCGAGCGCCTCGACGAGGGCGGGCCGATCGATGACGCCGCCCCGGGCGACGTTGACCACGAGCGCGCCCGGCTTCAACGCGGCGAACGCGGCGGCGCCGACGAGCCCGCGGGTCTCGGGCGTGAGCGGGCAGTGGATCGAGATCGCGTCGCTCGTCGCGAAGAACGCGTCGCGCTCGGCGTCGGAGGCGCCGCGGCCGAGCGAGGTCACGGTCATGCCGAGTCCGCGGGCTCGCTCGGCGACGGCGCTGCCGGCACGGCCCATGCCGATCACACCGAGCGTCTTGCCGGATAGCTCGACGCCGAGCGGGCCGCCGATCTCGCGGTTGGCAAACGCGCGCGCGGCGAGCGGGGCGCGGCGCGCGAGGGCGAGCAGGAGGTAGAGCGCGGCCTCGGCGACCGCCACGTGGTTGGCGCCGGGCGCATTGCAGATCGGAATGCCGCGCGCGGCGGCGACGGTGCGATCGATGAGGTCCGTGCCCGCGGCGGGCTGCTGGATCAGGCGCAGCCGGGTGGCCGAGCTGACGACCTCGGGCGTGATCGCGGCGTTCGAGGGCAGGAGGACGTCGACGTCGTCGACGTTGCTCGCCAGCGGCGAGCGATGATCCCACACGCGGATCGACGAGCCCGCCGGCAGTCGCGCCGCGATCAGGTCCGTGATCGGCAACCAACCCGAGCCACAGAACAGAAGCTGCATGGCGGCGGACTCTACCGCGGTGTCGGAGGTGACCCTACTGCGGGCGCACGAAGCGACGGTGCAGAAGTCTGTTCAGCCGAACGGCACACGGTGAACGCGGCCGCGGCTCGACGGGCGGCCCGGCCCTTGCTGATTTCTCGCAGCACCATGACATGCCTATACGGTTCCCAGCGGTTAATCGGTTCCGGCGGCGCTGGCTCGGTGTCCGCACTCCCCAGACTGCCCACAATCGCCAGCACCGTCGGTGCGATCGCAGCTGCGGCCACGCTCAGCGCCTGCGGTCTCGACAGTGAGCCGGAATACAGCGAAGCCGTGTCGGCAGTGACGGTCGCATCGTTCATCACCTCCTCGTGCTCGACGTCGGTCGTGGTGGGTCTGTCGAACCAGATCGCGTCGGAGATCAGCTGCACGAGCCCGAGCAGCCTCTCGCGGTTCGCAGCGGGCAGCGGCATCACGTTCAACAGCAACTCGGTGCTGCCGTTCCTGGCGGCGAATGCCAAGACCGATCTGCAGAAGGTCGGCAACGTGCAGCTCAACAGCGCGTTCCGCACGGTGGCGCAGCAGTTCCTGATCGTCGAGTGGTTCAATCGCGGGCGCTGCGGCATCACCGCCGCGGCCGCGCCCGGCCGCTCGAACCACGAGAGCGGGCGCGCCGTCGACGTCCAGAACTTCAGCGCGCGGGTCAGCGCGATGGCCAGCCACGGCTGGTCGCACGACGTGCCGGGCGATCCGGTGCACTTCGATCACCTGAGCTCGGCCGACATCCGCGGCCGCGACACGCTCGCGTTCCAGCGGCTGTGGAACCGCAACCATCCGGGCGACAAGATCGCCGCCGACGGCGCCTACGGTCCGCAGACCGAGGCGCGGCTGCGGCAATCACCCGCGACCGGGTTCGCCACCGGCGCCACGTGCCTGACCTCGCGCGCGGTGGGCGCCGATGTCGTCGCGATCGACGGCCCGGACCGCGTGGCGCCGGGCACCAAGGCCCACTTCACGATCACGCTCAACAACACGACGAGCACGGACTGGCCGGCGACCACGCGCATGATGATGGCGAGCGGTAGCGCGAGCGAGCTCTACGATTCCGCGAGCTGGACGTCGACCCTCGAGATCGGACAGATCGGCGTGGCGATCCCCGCCGGTGAGCAGGGCGTCGTCGAGGTCAACGTCGTCGCCCCCGGCGTCGCCACCGAGACGCCCGTGTCCACCGAGATCGCCCTGACCGATGGCGACCACCAGGTCGGTACGATCACGCTCTCGATGACCGTGACGCCCAACGGCGACGAGAACCAGTCCAACGATCGCGACGATCAGTTCGACGACGAGGTCAGTGGCGGCTGCAGCGCCGGCGGCAGCGCCGGATGGCTCGCCTTCGCGCCCGTGCTGCTGGTGCTCCGCCGCCGTCGCCGCTGAACGAGCGCCCCCCAGCGAGCGTCACAGCGACTTGAGGTACTCGACCAGGTCGGCGCGCTCCGCGTCGCTCAGCGCCAGGCCCAGCGCCGTGCTGTAGTGCGCGACCACGTCGGCCAGCGTCGCGAAGCGGCCGTCGTGGTAGAAGCCGCCCTTGGCGTGCGCGAACAGGCCGCGCAGCGGGCTGGTGCGATACCGCTGATCGGGCGAGCGCAGCGCCTGCACGTCGTCGATCCCGATGTCCTTGGCGGTGTGCATGTTCCAGCCCGGCTCGGTGAAGAGCGGCGGCACGTGGCAACCGCTGCAATTGGCCTTGCCAGTGAACACCGCTTCGCCACGCCTGGCCGCGGAGCGGTCGAAGCTGCCGCGCGGAGCCGCCGGCGCTTCCAGC
>DATIPJ010000926.1:0-7115 GCA_035472155.1 Kofleriaceae bacterium | reverse complement strand
CGTCACCGGGCGGCCCCGCTGCACCCGCACCCGCGCCCGCCGCACGCGCGACACCGGCGGAGTTTCCCAAGGCGCCCGGGCTCACGAAGTCCGTCGCCGAGTTCATCGTCGCAACCAAGTACAAGGACATCCCCGCCGACGTCATCGAGCTGGGCAAGAAGTCCATTCTCGATGGCTTCGGCCTGGCGCTCGCAGGCTCGGTCTCGGGGATGGCGCCGCTGGTCCGGAAGTACGTCCAGTCGCTCGGCGCGTCCTCCGCGAAAGCTGGCGTCATTGGCACTGACCTCAAATGCCACCCGCGATTCGCCGCATTCGCCAATGGCGTGTGGATTCACGCCGACGATTACGACGATACCCAGCTCGCGGTCGCCAAGGATCGCATCTACGGCCTGCTCACGCACCCCACCGTCCCGGCCTTGCCGCCGGCGTTCGCGCTGTGCGAGCTCGGCCGCCGCTCGGGTCGCGACTTCATGCTCGCCTATCACCTCGGCGTCGAGGTCGAGTGCAAGATCGCCGAGGCGATCGCCCCGCGCCACTACGACGATGGCTTTCACACCACGGGCACCATCGGCGCATTCGGCAGCGTCGCCGCATGCGCCAAGGTTCGCGGCCTCGACGTCAAGCAGACGACGTACGCTCTGGGCGTCGCGGCCACCTCCGGCGGCGGCTTTCGCGACAACTTCGGCTCGATGACCAAGCCGTTCCACGCCGGCCGCGCCGCTGAGGCGGGCACCATCGCCGCCGACCTCGCGGCCCTCGGCTGGACCGCCGCCGAAGACATCCTCGAGGCACCGCGCGGCTTCTTTCAGGCCGCCGGCGGCGGCTTCGATCCGCACGCCATCGTCGGCCGCCTCGGCGCGCCCTGGACCTTCGCCTCGCCGGGCATCTCGATCAAGCCCCACCCCTCCGGCTCGCTCTCCCATCCCGCCATGGGCGAGCTGGCGCGCGCGATCCACGACAACCACATCAAGGCCGCGGACGTCGAGACGATCGATCTCGGCGCCAATCACGCCATGACGACGTCGCTGCTGCATCACCGTCCCACCACCGGCCTGCAGGCCAAGTTCAGCATGGAGTTCTGTCTGAGCATCCTCCTGCTCGACCACAAGGCCGGCCTCGCCGAGTACCAGGACGCCGTCGTCCAGCGCCCCGACGTCCAGGACATGATCAAGCGCATCCACTTCTACGTCGACCCCGAGGCCGAGCGCGCCGGGCTCGACAAGATGACGAGCCTGCTCAAGATCCACCTCAAGGACGGCCGGGTCATCTCCGGCCGCGCGGAGTTTGCGAAGGGCAGCCCCTCCAACCCGATGACCTATGACGAGGTCGCCGACAAGTTTCGCGGCTGCGCCGAGTTCGCAAAGTGGCCCTCGGCCAAGACCGAGTCCGTCATCACCGCGGTGAAGTCTCTCGAGAACCTGCCCGACGTCGGCAAGCTCGCCGCCGCGCTCACCGCCTGACCGCCGCGGCGTCCTCCAGCGTCAGAACGCGCGAACGAAGTACGCGATGGGTTGTGGCTTCTGCCGTGCGCGGTCAGCGCTTCGGCACGCGCCCCATCAGATAGAACTCGTCGTTGGGCCGCATCCCCGACATGTTCGCCAGCCGGTTGCTCATCGCAAAGAACGCCGCGATCGCCGCGATGTCCCAGGCATCCTCGTCGGTGAACCCGTGCTCGCGCAGGCGCGCGTAGTCGCTTTCGTCAACCTCCGCTGCGCGCAACGACACCTTGAGCGCAAAGTCGAGCATCGCCCGCCGGCGCGGTGTCAGGTCCGCCTTGTGATAGTTGATCGCCAGCTGGTCGGCGATCAGCGGGTTCTTCTCGTAGATCCGCAGGATCGCCCCGTGCGCCACCACGCAGTACATGCAGTCGTTGGCGCCGCTCGTCGCCACCACGATCATCTCGCGCTCCCCCTTCGAGAGCCCGCCCTCCTTGAGCATCAGCGCGTCGTGATACGCGAAAAACGCGCGGAACTCGTCGGGCCGATGCGCCAGCACCAGGAACACATTGGGCACGAAGCCGGCCTTGTCCTGGACCTCGAGGATGCGGGCGCGCATGTCCTCGGGCAGATCCGCCAGCGCCGGCACGGGGAAGCGAGAAATCGCGGGGACGTCGGGCATGTTCATAGTATGCCCGCACTATGGCGCGATCTACCGCCGCCGGGCCGGTCCCCGAGCTCCAGCTCGCCACCCTCGTCGATCAGCCGCCCGAGGGCCCCGAGTGGCTCCACGAGCAGAAGTTCGACGGCTACCGCATCGTCGCCGTGCGCGACCGCGCGGGCGTCCGCCTGCTCAGCCGCCGCTTCAAGGACTGGACCGCGGAGTTTCCCGCCGTCGCCGAGGCCGTCGCCCGGCTCCCGGTCGAGCGCATCGTTCTCGACGGTGAGGTCGCCGCCCTCCTCCCGAGCGGCATCACCAGCTTTCAGGCCTTGCAAAACGCACGCGACGCCGCCGACCTCGCCTACTTCGTGTTCGACCTCCTCGCGGTCGACGGCGACGATCTGACCCAGCTCCCGCTCGAGCAGCGCAAGGCGCGCCTCGAGAAGCTCGTCAGTCCAGCACGCGGTACCACGCGCGGCACCACCCGCGGCGCCGCTCGCGGCAAGCCGGGCGTCATCCGTTACAGCGACCACGTCACCGGCAGCGGCCGAGAGTTTTTCGCGCTCGCCTGCCAGCGCGGCCTCGAGGGCATCATCTCCAAGCGGCGCGACCAGCCCTATCGCCCGGGCCGCGGGCCCCACTGGCTCAAGACCAAGTGCCTCCTGCGCCAGGAGCTCGTCATCGGCGGCTTCACCGACCCCGAGCGCAGCCGCGTTGGCTTCGGCGCGCTCCTCGTCGGCTACTACGACCGCGGCCGCCTCACCTACGCCGGCAAGGTCGGCACGGGCTACTCCCACGCCACCCTCGTCGACCTTCGCGCCCAGCTCGACGCCCTCGAGCGCCCGGCATCGCCGTTCTCCCCCGAGCCCCCGCGCGCCTGGACCGGCCCATCGCGCCACTGGGTCGCCCCCGACCTGGTCGCCGAGGTCGCCTTCTCCGAGTGGACCAACGACGGCCGCCTCCGTCACCCCTCCTTCCAGGGCCTGCGCCGCGACAAGTCCCCGCGCGACGTCGTCCGCGAGGCCCCCGTCCGCACCCCTCGCGAACACTAGCCACGCATCGAGATCTCCGTACGCAAACTATCGGCGAAATTACGCGCCGCGAGGGGTGGGCTGCGACGAGCTGCATCGCCGGCATTGCGGCTGGTCGATCGCGCCCGGGCCGCACTATGCTTGTGCCATGTGTCGCAACATCCGCCCGCTGTTCAACTTCGAGCCCCCGGCGACCGATGAGGAGATCCAAGCAGCAGCGCTGCAGTACGTCCGCAAGGTCAGCGGTACGCGCAAGCCGAGCGAGTCCAACACCGATCCGTTCGAGCGCGCCATCGCCGAGATCGCCGAGGCCACGCGTCGCCTGGTCGACTCCCTCGAGACCAACGCGCCTCCCAAGAACCGCGAGGTCGAGGCCGCCAAGGCGCGCGAGCGCAGCGCCAGCCGTTACGGCTAGACCACGCCTCGTCGCCTGTCCGCGAACGCCGCTGCGGCACGTTCTGGTTACGTGATCCAGCCGGTTGCATACGGCGGCGGGTTCGGCGGCCGCGGATGCTCGATGTACGCGCGCACCGACGGCCGCTCGAGGTTGCGATCGAGCACCCGCTGCGCGGTCTCGGGCAGCGCGTAGTCGCCGCGCGACAGCCGCCACAGCCCGAACGCCAGATCGGCCTGCGCGATGTTCCACTCCTCGAGCTCGCCGGCTTCCTCGAGCCGCACCACCAGCTCGGCCAGCTCGCTCGCATCCCGCTCCGCGGCCGGCGACAGCGGCGAGCGCTGCAGCGTCGGATACACGGTGAACTGCCAGGGCCGCTCCGCGCGCAACGCGCGCAAGTCGAACCGCATATACGACATGATCTGCCGCGCACGCGCCCGTGCCCGCGGCTCCGCAGGCAACATCCGCGCAAACTCCGGCGACGGAAACGCCTCCTCCAGGTACTCCACGATCGCCATCGACTCGGTCAGCCAGAAGTCGCCGTGCTGCAGCGCCGGGACCCGCGCGATCGCCGTCTCGCGCCGCAGGGCCGCCGGCACCCCGCCATCGCGGAGCAGCGCCCGCGCCGTCGTGAACTCGAGCTGCTTCTCGGTCAGCACCACGAAGCACGTCGCATCCCACGTGCTGGTGAAGTACCCATCGACGTAGAGCGTGAGCTGGAGCGACTGCACGCCCTCAGCATAACGGTTTGGCGCCGGCCGTGAGCTCGGCGGTGGAATTTCGCTAACGCGCGCGCACTGCCCCCAGCTACGATAGACGCATGGTCTCGCGGCGGCGGTTTCTGTTCTTGATGGGTGGTGCCACGACCGGGATATGGCTCGCGTCCACCGGGCTCGTGCGCTTCGAACGAAGGTTGCTGCTGACGGTCGCCGGCTCGTGCTCGTACTGCGGCAAGCAGGGCGCGGAGGTCGTCACGCTCGTCGGGACGGCAGGGTGTTCGGCCCGGATCTGCGACGAGTGTATGGGGTTGTGCTGCCAGATCCTGGCGGAGGAAGGTGTTCCGCCAGCGGTGTCGTCCGAGGTGCTCGCAGCGTTCCGTCTCGCGGACGACCGCCGTGCGGTAGAGCTGGAGCGAAAGCTCGCCGCGAAAGAGGAAGCGTTCTTGCGTCTCCCGGAAGCCGAGCGTCAAGCGATCACCCTGGCGAAGGAACGCGAGAGAGAAGCGATGTGGAGAATCATCGAGGAGTCGAGGAGTCAGTTGCAGGAGGCCGCACGACAAGGGATCCCGCTCGTGCCTCCGCCGACCAGGGTCGTGCTGGACCCGGTCTGCTCGTTCTGCGACCGGCCTCGACGCGAGGTTGCCAAGCTGATCTCGGGCCCCCGGGTCTTCATCTGCGACGGCTGCGTGGGCGAGGCGGGAGGCGCGATGGCGCACCTGCTCCGCGCATGATCGCCGCGCGACGCAGCCAAGGGCCGCAGCGCCCGACGCTGGCCGCTGTGGTGCCGCCGGCGAGGACCGGTAGCGACATGCCCCCGCGCGGCGGTGGCTCGGTGACGAGGAGCTTCGCACCCGCGATCGCGTCATCTTCATCGAGGGCACGTCGACGCAGGGTGTGCGGCAGTCAGCGCCCGACTACGCGATCTTCTTGTGAATCGCCCGCCGCTTCTTGGTGACGCTGATACCGCCGTAGCTGAGCTTGAGGCGATCTCGAGAGCGATCGCGTACGTCAGTTACAGGACTGGCCGCAGGAGTCGGGAGTGGCGTACGCAGACGAGGTCAGCGCACGAGATCGACGATCTCTGCGGCGACCTGCGGGACGCGGCGGCCGGTGGTCTCGATCGTGTGATCGGCGCGCGCGTAGAGGCGGTCGCGTGCAGCGAGGAGCGCGCGGAGCTCGGCGAAGGCGTGCGGGTTCTCGGCCATCGGGCGCTGATCTCCCTGGGCGACGACGCGGTTCCAGTGGTCCTCGGCGCGCGCACTGAGCCAGATCGTGCGGCAGCGCGAGCGCAGCAGATCGTAGTTGGTGGCGTCGTTGACGATCGAGCCGCCGGTGGCGAGGACCATGGGCGGCGGATCGTCGAGGAGCTGGGTGAGGACCTCGCGCTCGATGCGGCGGTAGTAGGACTCGCCGTGAAGCGCGAACAGCTCCCCCAGGGGCAGGCCGGCGGTTTGCTCGATGCGCTGGTCGAGCTCGACGAACGCGACGCCCAGACGCTTGGCGAGGGCGGCGCCGACGGAGGACTTGCCCGCGCCGCGCACGCCGAGCAGGGCGATCGGCTTGACCTCGGGCGGCGCGTCGGCGGGAGCGAGGAGTGCCGACGGCGAGGTATTGAGGGCGCGTGCGACGTCGGCGAAGCGCCGGAGCGAGATGTTGCCGTCGCCGGTCTCGAGCTGGGCGAGGAAGCGCTCGGAGACGCCGCTCTGGGTGGCGAGCTCGCGACGCGACCAGCCCAGGCGCTCGCGGTGCTTGCGCACGGCGGCTCCGACGGCGTCGAGGTAGGTCGGCACGAGCAGAAATATACTGCATCGAGATTGGGGATGACAAGCATTAAATTGCTTGATACGTCATGACCATGGATCCGACGCCCTTCGAGACGCACCCCTCGCGCTACCGGCACTGGAAGCTGGCGGTCCGCGGCGACACCGCGACGCTGGTGATGGCGGTCGACGGCGAGCACCCGCATCGCCCCGGCTACGAGCTCAAGCTCAACTCGTACGATCTGTCGGTCGACATCGAGCTGGCGGACGCGATCCAGCGGCTGCGGTTCGAGCACCCCGAGGTCAAGACGGTGGTGGTGGTCACGGCCGGGCTCGACCGGGTGTTTTGCTCGGGCGCGAACATCTACATGCTCGGCTCGTCGAGCCACACCTTCAAGGTGAACTTCTGCAAGTTCACCAACGAGACCCGGCTCTACCTCGAGGACGCATCGGCGAGCTCGGGGCTGGCCTCGCTGTGCGCGTGCAAGGGCACGACGGCGGGAGGCGGCTACGAGCTGGCGCTGGCGTGCGACGAGACGATGCTGGTCGACGACGGTAACTCGGCGGTGTCGTTCCCCGAGACGCCGCTGCTCGCCGTGCTCCCCGGCACCGGCGGGCTCACCCGGCTGGTCGACCAGCGCAAGGTGCGCCGCGACCGCGCCGACGTGTTCTGCACGACGGCCGAGGGCATCAAGGGCAAGCGCGCCAAGGAGTGGGGGCTGGTCGACCACGTGGTGTCGCGCAGCAAGTGGGACGAGGTGGTGGCCGAGCGTGCGAAGGCGCTGGCTGCGAAGCAGACCGTGACCCGCGGCCCGGCGGTGCAGCTGCCCGAGCTCGCGCCCAAGGTCACCGACAAGCTGATCGCGTATCGCTACGTCGAGCTGTCGATCGGCGAGCAAAGCGAGACGATGGGGGGTGGGGGCCACGGCGGCTCTGCCGCCGGGGCGGGGGGCAAAGCCCCCCGTGGAGAAGCTCGGGGCGAGCGCACCGCCGCGCTGCTGGTCAAGGGCCCCGAGGCGGCGCCGCCGGCCGACCTCACGTCGCCCGAGCTCTGGGGGCTGCGCGCGTTCCGCGAGCTCGACGACGCGCTGCTTCGCGTGCGGTTCGAGCTGCC
>DATIPJ010000925.1:0-2993 GCA_035472155.1 Kofleriaceae bacterium | reverse complement strand
GACGTGCGCGCCGGCGAGGTGGCCCAGGTGCAGCGGGCCGTTGGCGTACGGCATACCGGCGGTGACGACGGCCCGCCGGGGCCGGTGGATGCGCGCGAGGATCGACGCGATGTCGGAAGACCCGCGTTCGCTGGATGACATTGGTAGATCTACTTTCCCTCGTCTATCCGACGAGTTTCCATATGACCCCCGTGGAAACCGTGCGTGCGGCTTTCCCGCACACGGCTTGCGGGAGGGCTCTCGTGCCGTCGGTACTGGGTGGCCTCCGGATACTTGACGGTGCCGCGCAGGCGATGGAGTCCGAGGTTCCAGAAGTACTCACGCGTCCACGTCGACGCCGCCCGTGCCTCGAGCTGCCGCCCCGCCCGCTTGACGCGCAGGCTGCGCAGCCGCTCATGCACGTACGTGTCGATCTGGTTGAAGCTGCACGCGGCGTTCCCTGTGCGAAAGTACGCACCCCATCCTCGAAGGATCGGGTTGAGGTCGCCGATCACCTGGCGGAGGTCCGCGTGGCATCGTCCCCTTGGCGTCTCGTCTCGCACGCGCTGCCGGATCCGCTTCATCGCGCGCTTCGACGGCTGACGATGCAGGAAGTACACGCGCTTGCGCTCGCGCTCCCAGATCTTGCCGCTCAGGCGCTTGCGGAGATGGCAACCGAGGAAGTCGAAGCCCTGCTTTCCGTCGCGGAGCTCGACTCGCCTCGTCTTGTCGGGATGTAGCTCGAGTCCGAGCCGCGCCAAGATCACCTTGATGCGTCGTTCGGCCTCTTCACACTGCTGCTTGGTCTTGCACACCACGGCGAGGTCGTCGGCGTAGCGCACCAGCGTCCCCAGAGGAGCGCTGTGACGCGTCCACAGCGTGTCAAGCACGTGCAGGTAGATGTTAGACAGCAAAGGTGAAATCACCCCGCCTTGCGGAACCCCGGTCATCGTCGACCGGAGCTCACCGTCTTCCATCACCCCAGCTTCGAGCCACTGCCGGATCAGCTTCAGGACCCTTCGATCCGAGACACGCCGCTCGACGAGCTTGATCAACTTGTCGTGCGAGATGCTCCCGAAATAGTCGCGGATGTCGGCGTCCAGCACGTGCTGGTGCTGGTAACCGAGCTTGCGCAAGGTCTCCAGCGCCATCAGCTGGCTCCGCCCAGGCCGGTAGCCATACGAGCACGGAAGAAAATCCGCCTCGAAGATCGGCTCGAGCACGAGCTTGGCCGCCATCTGCACTACCCGGTCCCGGACCGTCGGGATCCCCAGAGGTCGCTGCTTTCCATCCGCCTTCGGAATGTACCGGCGCAAGGTCGCGCTCGGCCGGTACTCGCCCGCTCGCAATACGCCGCCGAGCTCCTCGAGGAAGCGCTCGGCGCCGTACTGCTCCACCTCCGCGATCGTCTGGGCGTCGAGCCCCGCCGAGCCGCGGTTCTGTTTCACCCGCTTCCATGCTTCGTGGAGGACGTCACTCCTCCATATGCGATCGTACAGCGCATGGAACCGGCGCTCCGGTGACCGCTTGGCCGCGGCACACAGTCGTCGTCGAAGTTGTCGCACGTTGTCGATCGGCCTACGCCGCTCGGGGGAGTTGGATCCGGTCTTGCCGGTCATGCCCTTGCGCTTACCTTCGTCGCCGACACGCCCCCTCTCGTGGCCCTTCCCTCCGACGGCGTTATGCGGCGCCGTCATCGTCGGTACTATGACCCCGTCGGACTTCCGCTGCGCGATGGAGGCCTTGGCCTTCGGCCTGTTGCCTTCACCCAGCCATGACGACGGCTGCGCAGACGGATCTCTCGTGTTCCGTGATGATCCTTGCACGCGTGCTGCGCCCTCTACCCCGCCGAGATCCCCGTCGCGCTCTGGTGCTCGCTCCGCGGATGTTGCCTTCGCCGCGAAATGACCGGCTCGGCTCTCGGATTGTTTCTCTGTCGAGGCTGCAGGCTTCACTTCATGTTGCGGCCCGCGTACTTGCTTCGTGCCGTACAGCTTCTGCTGTTCCGCACGCTTTCGACGCCCGGCTTCAGCCATCGGGATCTCTCCCTCAGCTGCGGGCCTGCTACTCGGCGCTCCAGCGCTTACCGAGACGGGACTTTCACCCGCTGGATCCTCACAGCATGACGAGGGGTTCTCGCCGGGCTCCCCGGCGGGGTGTCCTTCGTCGTCACGACGCACCATCCCACCAGCGTAGCGGGGAAACCCTGCGAGGCCGCTCGCCCAGCGGCCTGTGCAGCATCTGCACGCCAAAAATCTGCACCGGCCGATCGCGCGCGTCCCCTTGCGCCGGCTCGCGTCACCGGGGCGGCGCGAGCTCCTTGATCGCGCGATCGGCATCCGACTTGAGGCACGCATTGCCTTCATCGCCCGGGCCGCCGCGCACCATCGCCCGGCGCAGCGCCGGGATCGCGCGCGCATCTCCGAGGTCGACGAGCCTGCCGATCGCCGCTCGGCGGTCGCCGCACGTCTTGCCCGATTCGAGATCGCGCACCAGCGCTTTGAGCTGCGCGTCGCGGTCGCCCGGCTTCGCGCCCGCCGCCGGGGTCGCTGGCCGCGCGGGCGCCGCCGCCGGGGTCGCTGGCCGCGCAGGCGTCGCCGCCGGGGTCGCTGGCCGCGCAGGCGCCGCCGATCCTGCGGATCCTGGGCCTCCTGCGGCTGCGGGTGCTGCGTGCTCGCTCGAGCCCGCGGTCGCCTTCGCCGCCGGGCGCGAGTCCGAGCCCTGGCAGTGCGTGGCGATCGCCAGAATGATCGCGATCACGATCGCGACGCCGATCACCACGCCGCTGCGCACGATCCAGGTCAGCGGGATCGGCTCGCTCACGTCCGCGAGCGACACGGCGCGGATCGCCCTCGGCAGCGGCGCGAGCTCGGCGGGCTGCGACGACAGCACCGCCGACCCGCCGGGCAGCGGCGTCGCTGTCGATGCCGGGGCAGGCAGCGGCGTCGCCGTCGACATCGGCACCGGCAGCGGCGTCGCCGCATCCGCCGGGCGCGTCGCCGCAGCGGCGGCCG
>DATIPJ010000924.1:0-4430 GCA_035472155.1 Kofleriaceae bacterium | reverse complement strand
CGGCGCGCTCGCAGGCATGGCGACCGGCTTGAACGCCGGCTCGATGATATCCGCCGATATCGCTTGCGAGCCAAACGGCGCTGTCACCGACGGAGAAGGCGCGCTGGGAGGAGCACCCGGCGAGCCGAGAATCGTCGGTGGAGCCGGCGGGCGCGGCGGCGCAGGGAACGACGCCAATGTGCCGGGTGTGGCTGCGAGCGGCCCGTTCCCTGGCGTCCCCGTCGGACCCGCAGGCGCGCTCGCTTGAGTCGCCGGCCCGAACAGCGGAGGCCTGGTCGGCAGTGGCGCCGCGCCCGGCAACGTGTTCTCCGGAATCGCCGGTGCAAACGGTGATGCGCCCGCCGGGGGAAGCGCAGATGCGCCTGCCGGTGCAAACGGTGATGCGCCCACCGCTGCATGCGGTGACGCGCCCGCCTGCGAAAGCGGTGATGCGCTCGTCGATGTGAGCGGTGACGCGCCGGTCGATGTAAGCGGTGATGCGCCGGTCGATGTAAGCGGTGATGCGCCCGTCGATGACCCAGGGATGCTGCCCACGACGGTGGTCGCCGGTGCTGCAGATGTCAGCGGCGGGCGGGTGGTGCTTGGGGGGCGTGCAGGCGCTTCGGGCGCGGCGGGCGACCTGCCGAGGGCGCCCGTCGCGTTGCCGAGCATCGTGGTCGTCGGCAGCGGTGACTTGCTCGCGGAGCTCTCGGCGGCTGGCGCAGGGGTCTTGGCCGCGCTCGGCGCGCCGCCCAGCATTGTGCTCGTGGGGGCGAATGGCGGAGGGCTCGTGGGGGCGGGAGTCGGAGCGGGGGGCGGCGAGGTCGGCTTGGGGGCCGCGACCGGTCCGCTGTCGGGGCTGACCCGCGCAGCGGGCTTGAGCGGCGGCGGCGGCAACGTGGGGGCCGATCGGCCCGTCGGCGCAGCAGGACGCTCGGCCGCAGCCGCAGGCGCAGGCGCAGGCGGCGCGGGCGGAGCCGCAGGCGCGGGCGAAGCCGGGGACGCAGCGGCAGCCGCAGGCGCAGCGAATGCGCGCGCGAGATAGGCCGCGAACTGGTCGTTCGACTCGGGGTAACCGGCATTACCGAGCACAGCGTCGATCTCGGCCGCCATCACGCGCGCGCTCTGGTAGCGATCGGCCGGGTCGCGGGCCAGCGCGCGCTTGCAGATCGCATCGAGCTCCGCCGGCACGTTGGCGTTGAGCTCGCTCGGCGCCGGGATCGCGCGCTCGAGCACCGCGCGCTTGACCGCCGCGTCGTCGCTGCCATCGAACAGGCGCTCGTGCGCGAGCACCTCCCACAGCACGGCGCCGAGGGCGAACACATCGGTCCGCCGGTCGCCCGCGCCGCCGCGCAGCCGCTCGGGCGCGGTGTAGCGCAGGGACGCCACCCCCGGAGCGAGCTTGGCGCTGCCGTCGGGCGAAACGACGATCGACGCCGGTGTGACCGTGCCGAGCGGCTGGCCTGCCTTCTGGGCCGCATGCACCAGCTCGGCCACGTTTCCCAGCAGGCGCGCGCAGCTGAGCTCGTCCAGCCGGCGATCGGCTTCGATCACCGCCTCGAGCGAGACGCCGTCGCGTGGGGTGCTGTCGGGCTTGCCGGACGTCGGGCGGCGTCCGACTTCGGTCGTGGACACACCTCATCCTAGCGTACGCCGGGCGAAATTGTTCGCTCGACCGGTGTAGCGGCCGTGATCCGGCTGACAGCGCCTGCCCACTCGGCGTACATCGCAGGACCGACAGAAGCTTGCGACGGGCGCGACCGGGTCGCGGCGCCCCACCCAGTCCCCAGATCGTCGTCGCGGCGCGCACGGAACGATTACCTTTGCCGGCGCACCACCAGCACACGCGCATCTCGCTGACGATCGCGCCGGTGCGGGCGGCGAAACGGTTGCGCATCGAGTAGCATCCGAGCGCAGTGGCCGACGCCGAGCTGAGAAGGATCCTTCGGCTCGTCGGCGCCCGCTCGCTCAACACGTTCGGCCGCGAAGTGCTGAGCGCGACGGTGTTCTGGGAGCTCTACGAGCGCACGGGCACCACGCTCGTGTTCTCGGCGGTGGGTCTCGCGCTGGTGCTTCCCGTCGTGCTGCTGTTCGTGCCCGCCGGCACGCTGGTCGATCGCTCGGACCGCCGCACGCTCGCGACGATCGCCGCGGCGAGCGCCGGCCTCATCGGCCTCGGCCTCGCGCTGGCGAGCGCGCTCGGCGCCAGCATCGCCACCTACTTCGTGCTGCTGGTCGCGCAGGGTTGCTTGACCGCGGTCCACGCGCCTGCGGTCGCATCGCTGATGCCCATGATCATTGCGCGCGAGCATCTCGTGCGTGCCAACCGGATCAGCGCGAGCCTGTCGGAGCTCGCGGCGGTCGTCGGGCCGGCGCTCGCCGGGCTGGCGCTCAAGTTCGTCTCCCCGGCGTGGATCTACGCCACCCTGGCGGTCACCGGGCTCGCCGCCGGTGCGCTCTATCGATCGCTGCCCCGGCCGCGCGCCGTCGAGGTCTCGGCGTCGAGCGCACGCAAGGACTGGCGGGTCGGCATGCGCTACATCTTCCGCTCGCCGCTGCTCCTGCCGGCGATGACCCTCGACATGTTCGCGGTGCTGTTCGCCGGGGTCACTGCACTGCTACCGGCAGTCGCGTCCGACGTCCTCCACGTCGATGCGCTCGGCTACGGCATGCTGCGCGCCGCACAGTCCGCCGGGGCAGTCGCGATGGCGGTGATCGGCGGGCGACTGCCGGCGTGGCGCAGGCCGGGCCGCGTGCTGCTGATCGTCGTCGCGCTGTTCGGGGCCGCCACCGTGGCGTTCGGGCTATCGACGTCATTCGCCGTCTCGCTCGTCCTGCTGTTTCTGTGCGGCGCGCTCGACAACATCTCGGTCGTCATCCGGCTCACTCTCGAGCAGCTGGTCGTCCCCGACGCCATCCGCGGCCGGGTCAGCGCGGTGCACTTCGTCTTCATCGGCATGTCGAACCAGCTCGGCGCCGCCGAGTCCGGGGTCGCCGCCTACGTGCTGGGCACCGTGCCGGCGATCGTCGGCGGCGGCGCGCTGGCGGTGCTGATCGTCGGCGTCGTCGCGCTGCGCTGGCGCGAGCTCGCGCGGATGCCGCCGCTGGCCGAGCTCAGGCCACCCCCGGAGCCCGATCACAGCTTGCCGGCGTAGTACCGAGCCCCGACGAGCAGCGACAGGTTATCGCCCGGCGCATTCGACAGATCGGTCGCGACCGCGGCCTGCACGTCGAGCGCCGGCAGCACGTTGTAGACGACCGTGAGCGCCATCGGCGTCGTATCCGCCCCGATGAACGCGTTCGCCGAGTCGTGCAGATCGATCTGGAAGAGCTTGGTATCGAGCTGCAGGTAGACCTCTCCGGTCGCCTGGTATCCGATCGACAGCGGCAGGCTCAGGTCCGCCGGCGTGGTCATCGTGCCGCCGTCGTCGAGCGAGATCCGCAGCTGCTGCGAGCCGGGCGTGCCCGAGATGATCGCGAGTGTGTCGGTCACGTTGTATTGCACGTGGACCCCGAGCAGCAGCGGATTGGCGGTCTCGGTCAGCAGGTTGTACCCCCCGCGCACCCGCGCGATCGCCTCGAGCTTGCCATCGACGGCTCCGCGCAACAGCTTGTACCCCAGATCGACATTCAGGCTCCCCTTGAGCTCGAAGTCCTTCGTCGCAAACGTGTACGGAATCTGGACCTCGAAGTCATCGGTGAAGCCATAACCCAGGATCGGCGCACCGCCCATCGCACTGAAGTCATGATTCGCCGTCGCATCCGCGCCGAGCATCGCGAGCCCCTGCGGCAGCGTCAGCGGCCGGGCGATCACCGCGCGCGGATAGCGCGGAGCCTCGGCCTGCTCCGCAGTCGCGGCGGCGGTGGCGGTCGCCGTCTCGCCGCTCGAGGCCGCATTGCCGCCCGAGTCCGGCACGGTCGCGGCGACCGTCTTTGATTCGTCGGCAGCCGCCGGCCGCGGCGACAGGACCGCGAGCGACGTGACAAGACAGAGGAGGAGCACTGCACGGTGTTGGTCATTGGCTCTGGTCATGTGTGAGCCACAGCATCCATGACTGATCATTTCGTGAAGGTTGCGAATCGGTATCTCCTTGTGCGGCATACTCCACATGTTTCAAGAACACACATGTCAGCGGCATCAAGTCGACATCAAGAAGTCCAGTAGATCCGATCTGCGAAACGTCATGGAAACGTGGGCGGACGCCGCCCAGGTCCGGAGTCGTTGTTGCCGGTCATCCGGGCGATACGTGCTGGAAACACGAGATCGGACGCGGACAGCGGCCCGAACGCCCCGGGCGCGCGCCTGCCTCGCGCGCTGATCAGTAATGCAGGAACACCGGCACCGGCGCGTGCTCGAGGAGGCCATGCGTGACCGAGCCCCACACGAGGCGCGCGAGCGGCGAGGGGACATAGCCGCCCAGGACGATGAGGCCGGCGGCGAGCTGCTCTCG